>NZ_JABDMV010000080.1 GCF_013001275.1 Flaviramulus sp. | reverse complement strand
AACACGCCTGTTATTTCGCTATCCTTTTCAACTGTATTTTGAGAAATTAACTTTCCGTATTGTTTTTGGATACGCTCAATTTGCTCATCAATCATCTTTTTATCTGCAACAATATTGTATTGCGTGATTGCTTTTTTGCTTTTTAAATTCACCTCAAATTCTGGAGCTAAGCCTAACTCGAATTCGAATGAAAATTTATCAGCGTCCCAATTAATTTCATCTTGTTGCTTTGGTAAAGGTTGCCCTAAAACATCTAATTTCTCTTCAGTTAAATATTTATTTAATGCATCTTGTAATAGTTTGTTCACTTCATCAACTAAAACCGCTTTCCCGTATTGCTTTTTTACCATACCCATTGGTACATGTCCTTTTCTAAATCCAGGAATGTTTGCTGTTTTACGATAATCGGTTAAGATTTTCTCTACTTTATCGCTATAATCTTCTTTTGCGATATCTACTTTTACTACAGCATTTAATGCGTCTACGTTTTCTCTTGTAATATTCATTGTATTGACATAAAACCCTTAAAGGGCGTTTAACAAAAGGTTTTTAAACCTAAATTATTGTAACCAAAATTGGGATGCAAAAATAATATATTTTTACATCCCAACAAAGTTTTTAATACCCTGATTTTAAAGACGTTTTTTGTCTTCTTTAAAAAGTGAATGGAGAATAGATTGAAGTACTGAAAGTAGAATACTAAACAATACTGCCACCCAAATACTACTCACTGAAAATCCGTCTATTAATTTATCTGCCAACATAATTATTAGAGCGTTAATTATAAGTAAAAATAAACCTAATGTAACAATGGTTATTGGTAGCGTTAATAACACCAATACTGGCTTAACCAATAGATTTAATACTGATAGCACCACTGCTACTAAAATTGCCGTGACATAACTATCTAGTGTAACCCCGTTATTTTTTAGCAAATAAGATATTGCGAACACCGCTAGAGCGTTTAATAAAAGTTTAATTATTAGTTTCATTTATAATAAATTTAGATATCTAAATATACGAAAATATGTTAGCCAATAAATTCAATTACGGCTTTAAAAAACTCATCAGGGTTTTCGGCATGTAACCAATGGCCCGCATTTGAAATAGTTTCAATTTTAGCTTTTGGAAAATGATTCTTAATTGTGCGTTCATCACCTACACCAATATATTCAGATCGATCTCCTCTTAAAAATAGAGTGTCTCCATTATAGGTTGCATATGATGGTAATGCTTCACCTATTTCGGCTACTTCATTTTTCAAAACCTCTAAATTAATTCGCAAACCTAATTGCCCTTTTTCAACCCAATATAGGTTTTTTAATAAAAATTGTCTCGTACCAAAATCACTTACATAATCACTAAAAACTTTATCGGCTTCACCTCTACTTTTTATTTCATCAAAATCTAAAGCACTTAACCCATTTAATATTTGATCATGATGTACCGGGTAAAATCGTGGCGAAATATCTGCAATCAATAATTTTGACACCAAATCTGAATACTCGGTAGCAAATAACATGGCTGTTTTTCCACCCATGGAATGACCGAGCAAAATAATATCTTTCAAATTATACTTATCACAATACATTTTTACATCTTGAGCGAGGATTTCATAATTAAAATCATTACTCCAAGCACTTCGTCCGTGATTTCTTTGATCTACTAAATGCACTTGAAACCCTTGCTCACTAAACTTTGTTCCTAAAGTTTTCCAGTTATCACTATTGCCTAAAAAACCATGAAGAATTACTAATGGCGGCCCCTCTCCTACAATATTTGAATATAAATCCATTATTTTAGCTTACGTAAATACATTTGAATAACATTCTCGACACCTAAATACAAACTTTCGGCTATAAGTGCGTGACCAATTGAAACTTCAAGTAAATTTGGAATACTTTCTTTAAAAAACTTAATGTTATCTAACGATAAATCGTGACCTGCATTAATACCTAAATCTAACCTATTGGCTAATTCTGCACTTTCTACATAGGGTGTAATAGCTTCTTTATTTCCTAGGTTATATTGATTCGCAAAAGCTTCGGTATATAATTCTATTCTATCTGTCCCTGTTTCTTTCGCGCCTTCAATATGTTTTAAAACAGGATCTACAAAAATTGAAGTCCTTATGCCGTTTAGTTGAAATTCTTTAATAACATCTTTTAAAAAAATTCTATGCTTCAAGGTATCCCAACCGGCATTACTTGTAATAGCATCAACAGCATCAGGCACTAAAGTAACTTGTGTTGGCCTAACTTCTAATACAAGTTTTAAAAATGAATCAATTGGGTTTCCTTCAATATTAAATTCGGTATAAACTGCTGGTTTTAAATCCCGTGCATCTTGATAGCGTATATGTCGTTCATCAGGTCTTGGGTGTATAGTGACCCCCTCTGCACCAAACCGTTGTACATCTTTTGCAAAGTCAACAACATTTGGCACATCACCACCCCTTGAGTTTCTTAAAGTTGCAATCTTATTAATATTTACACTTAATTTTGTCATTCATCTATTTTTAAAACACAAAAATACAAAGTAGAACAGGCATACATAGTATTTTTTTGATTAATTTGCAGATCAATTCACATCACATTATGAAACTTCCAGAATTCATTTTAAACGATATAAAACCGTTAAATAGCAAAAACAAAATAAGCGATTTACAATTGTTGTTTAATCAGTTAACGTTTTCTCATTTTCCTATTAAAGATGATAATAATGCCTATTTAGGGTGTTTTTCTGAAACTGATGCACATTGTCTAGAAAGTGATAAAACACTAAATGAATTCAAATATGCTTTTGAAGACTTTTATGTTCGTGATACTACTTTATTGTTGGACGTATTGGAAGCATTTGCGATAAATTCTGCTAATATAATGCCCGTATTAAGTGAACAAAACGTGTATTTAGGTTATTATGAACTTAATGATATAATAAACCTTTTAGGTGATTCTCCATTTTTTGCGGAAGTAGGAGGTGTATTAGTAATTGAGAAAGGAATAAATGATTATTCATTTAGTGAATTAAGTCAAATAGTAGAGTCTAATGGAGGCAAGTTGCTTGGTGCTTTTATATCTAAAATGAATACAGATTTAGTTCAAATAACACTAAAAATAGGCGGAACAGGACTTAATGAAATAATACAGACATTTAGAAGATACAGTTATAATATAGTTTCCGGACATGAGGAAGATAGTTATATTGAAAGTTTAAAAGAACGTTCAGATTACTTAAAAAAATATCTAAATATTTAGACTATGAAGGTAGCCGTTTTTGGACGATTTTATAATAAAACAACTTCTACAGCCGTAGAAACCCTTTTTAATTATTTGGTGAAAAAGGATGCAGACGCCTATATAGAAACTGAATTTTATAATCTTATAAAAGATGAAAATCACAATATAAAAGATTTTAACTCATTTAAAACCTTCGACACCTTAAATACATCATTCGATTTACTAGTAAGTGTGGGTGGCGACGGCACTATTTTAAGAGCCATAACTTTTGTAAAAGATATAGACATTCCCATAATTGGAATAAACACAGGTAGACTTGGTTTTTTGGCAACAATTCAAGTTAATGCTATAGAACATGCGATTCAGAACATTATAGATGGCCACTATAAAATATCCGAAAGAAGTCTTCTTTCAATTGAAACCATTCCTGAAAATGAGGATATAAAATCGTTAAACTTTGCACTTAACGAAATTACTGTAAGTAGAAAAAACACGACATCAATGATTACTGTTGAAACCTATTTAGATGGTGAATATTTAACATCATATTGGAGTGACGGTTTAATTGTATCAACACCAACAGGATCTACGGGCTACTCTTTAAGTTGCGGTGGCCCCGTGATGACACCAAGTACAAATAGTTTTGCACTAACTCCAATTGCGCCTCATAATTTAAGTGCACGACCGTTAATAATTCCAGATTCAACAGAGATACATTTAAAAGTTGATGGTCGGGAAGAAAATCATTTAGTGTCTTTAGATTCAAGAATTGCTACTTTAGATAATGGAACTCTTATTAAAATTAAAAAAGCTGACTTTAAAATTAAAATGATCGACCTCTTAGATGAAAGCTTTATAAACACCCTTCGTAAAAAACTGCTTTGGGGTGAAGACAGACGTAATTAAACAATATTTCAAAAGAAAATCTGTTTTACACTAATACTATTTGGTTCAGATTATTATGAACTAATCTTATTTATTATATTTGCAAACTTTTGAATATTTATGAGGCATTTTATCATATTAGTATTAATCATTTCTGGCATCAATTTAGGCCACTCTCAAATTAACGAATTGGGTGTTTATGTTGGAGGAAGTAATTTTATTGGAGATGTTGGCGCAACTGATTATATATCGCCAAACCAATTAGCCTTTGGCGGTATTTATAAATGGAATAGAAGTAAAAGACATGCTTATAGAGCCTCATTAATTTTTAGCGAATTAGAAGGTATTGATGTAAATTCAGACGACCCAAGACGTATTCAGCGAGGCTATGAATTTTCAAGTAAAATTCTAGAGGCATCTCTGGGAATAGAATTAACTTTTATAGATTTCAATTTGCACTCTGGAATTAAATTAGGCACACCTTATTTATATTCAGGAATAAGTGTAGCAAATCATGATAACCATTATTTTTTAAATGGTGTACAAACAAACGAGAACACATCAAGTTGGGCTTATGGCATTCCAATGGTTTTAGGTTATAAAAGTAATTTTTTAGGAAACATTATTTTGGCAATTGAGGTAGGCGCGCGTGTTACGTTTTCAGACGAACTGGATGGAAGCATTCCGGATAGTGAATTTAGACAACAATATAGATTTGGAAATATAAATAACAATGATTGGTATATGTTTTCAGGTATTACACTAACTTATACCTTTGGAGAAAACCCATGCTATTGTGTAGAGTAAAATGGATTTAAAAGACAGCATACATATTAAAACGTTACCAAAACACATCGCTATAATTATGGATGGCAATGGGCGATGGGCTAAACAAAAAGGTATGATGCGTGCTTTTGGGCACGAAAACGGCACTAAATCTGTACGACAAACCGTTGAAGCTTGTGCAGAATTAGGAATTGAAAACTTAACACTCTATGCTTTTTCTACTGAAAACTGGAATAGGCCTAAACTAGAAGTACAAACACTTATGAGGCTACTAGTATCTTCATTAAAAAAAGAAATTAAAACACTTCAAGACAATAATATTAAACTATCAGCGATTGGGGCTTTAAATACGCTTCCTAAAAAAGTACACAAAGAACTTTTTGAAGTTATAGAAAACACCGAACAGAATACACGAATGACTTTAACTCTCGCTTTAAGCTATGGTTCGCGAGAAGAAATCATAAACACTGTTAAAGAAATTAGTATTAAAGTTAAAAATAATATAATTTCGCCCGAAAATATTGAAGAATCAATTATAAATGAGCATCTTTACACGCGAAATTTACCAGATGTAGATTTGCTTATTAGAACAAGTGGGGAACAACGTATAAGTAATTTTTTGTTGTGGCAAATCGCTTATGCCGAATTATATTTCTCGAGCGTATTGTGGCCAGATTTTACGAAGCAACATTTGTATGAAGCTATTATTGAATATCAAAAAAGAGAACGACGATTTGGGAAAACAAGTGAACAACTTAGTTAATACTATACCAGTAACAACATACTTAAAGTACTTTGTATCAATTTTATTCTTTGTAGTAAGCCTAAACCTTCAAGCACAAGATCTACGTTACGATAATGGTGAAAAATACACTCTCGGCGGTATTACAGTTTCTGGAAATACAACATTTAGCGAACAAACAATTATTACTTATTCAGGGTTAAGAAAAGGAAAAGAAATGACTATTCCTGGTGAGGACATTAGTAATGCCATTAAAAAACTTTGGAATTCGAAATTATTTAGCGATATAGAAGTTTACATTACTAAAATTGAAGGAGATGTTGCTTACTTGCAAATTCGCTTATCAGATTTACCTCAGCTTAGCGAATTAAAAATAAACGGTGTAAAAAAAGGTAAAAAAGAATCTATTATTAAGGAAACTAAGCTTAATAAAGGTGTTAAAGTAACTGAAAATCTAATAACCACAACCAAAAACTATCTTACAAAAAAATACAAAAAAGACGGCTTTTTAAATTCTAAAATTCACATCAATACAATAGAAGTACAAGATTCTGTCAAGACCGCCAGAGTTAATATGGTTCTTAATATTGATAAAGGTGAAAAAGTAAAAATAAAAGATATTGTGTTTAAAGGAAACGATGTTTTAAGCGATAAAAAACTTAGAAAATCTATGAAAAGCACAAAAAAAATTAACCTCATTAGAATTTTAAAACGGTCAAAATTCATCGATTCTTCTTATCAAGCTGATTTGGGTCATGTAATTAGTAAATACAAAGAAAACGGTTATAGAGATGCTCGCATTATTTCAGATAGCTTAATAATTAACGATGATAAAACGATATCACTTCAAATAAATGTAAACGAAGGTGACTTATATACTTTTGGAGATATAACGTTTATAGGTAATACCGTTTACACCAATGAACAATTAAGTAGACTTATACGAATTAGAAAAGGAGATACTTATAATGGTGTTGAATTACAAAAACGCATCCAAGATAACAGTAAACCGGATGCTCAAGATATATCAAATCAATATCAAAATTATGGATACTTATTTTCCACAATAAACCCTGTTGAAGTAAGTGCGGATAATAATATAATTGATATAGAAGTAAGAATATCTGAGGGTAAACCTGCCTATTTCAATAGCGTTACTGTGGTAGGTAATGATAAAACCAACGACCATGTAGTATACAGGGAAATACGAACACGCCCAGGCCAATTATATAGTAAAGCCAACGTAGTTCGAACAGTGAGGGAACTTGGACAATTAGGCTTTTTTGATGCTCAAGAAATTTCACCAAATTTTTTAAACCCCAATCCAAACGAAGGTACTATCGATATGGAATACTCTGTAAAAGAAACAGGGTCTAGTCAAATAGAATTGCAGGGTGGTTATGGTGGAGGCGGTTTTATAGGAACCTTAGGATTATCTTTTAACAACTTTTCAATAAAAGATATTTTTAAAAAAGAGGCATATAAACCAATACCTATGGGTGATGGTCAAAAACTCGCCTTACGTTTACAAGCAAGTCGTTTTTATCAAACATATAGCTTTTCATTTTCAGAGCCTTGGTTAGGAGGAAAACGTCCGGTGCAATTTTCAACATCATTATCGCATACAAAACAATTTTTATATAATCCGGCAACTAGGAATGCTGATAAAAGTAGAAGCTTTAACATAACCGGAATTACATTTGGATTGGCTAAAAGATTATCAGTTCCAGATGATTATTTTACATTATCACAAGCTATAAGTTTTCAACGTTATGATTTAAATAATTATAACACTGGCTTATTTACTTTTGGTAATGGTTTTTCTAATAACTTATCATATACTGTTGGGCTAAGCAGAAATAATACAAGTGTTGACCCAATTTACCCTACAGCGGGTTCTAGTTTCAGTGCAACTGCAAAATTCTCTGCGCCCTATTCATTATTTAATGGGGTAGATTATGATGACCTTAAAGACGAGCGTGATAGAAATAATGCTATAATATCTGACGTTAATAGTTCTACTATAGAACGAACCAATGCTTCAAATAGAATTACGGAAATAGATCAGGAACGTTATAAATGGTTAGAGTTTTACAAAGTAAACTTTAAAGGTGATTGGTATACCCAAATAACAAAAGACTTAGTGCTGAGACCAAGCGTGGAATTTGGATTTCTAGGTGCATATAATAACGCAAGAGGCGTAATTCCTTTTGAGCGTTTCTTTGTTGGGGGTGATGGTTTAGGTAATTATAGTTTAGATGGAAGAGAAGCAATTCAATTACGTGGATATCCTAATCAATCGTTATCGAGCACGGATGGAGGAACTATTTATAATAAATTTTCATTAGAACTTCGTTACCCAATAACTTTAAAAGCATCAGCAAAAATATATGCTTTAGGATTTTTAGAAGGTGGTGCTTCATTCGATAATTTTAGAGATTATAACCCATTTAATATTAAACGATCTGCAGGATTAGGAATTCGTATTTTCATGCCAGCTTTTGGTTTATTAGGAATTGATTTCGGACATGGTTTTGATGCTTTACCTGGTGAAACTTTAAAACATGGATGGGAAACGCACTTCATTATTGGACAACAATTTTAACCATAATTTTATTTTGGCACGATATTTTCTAATAGTAATTTAATGTTTTGCATGAGGATTAAAATTTTTAAGATTAAAATTCGTTAATTTTGAAGATACAATTCAAAAAGGCAGAAGAAATTAGCTGTCGTTTTAGAATTTATAAGTTGATAAATTATAAAATATAAACAGATGAAAAAAAACGTTCTTTTTATACTGATATTAGTTTTAACACTGAGCATCACATCAAATGCGCAACGTGGCGTAAGAATAGCTTATATAGATACTGAATATATTTTAGAAAATGTTCCTGAATATCAAGAAGCAACAGCTCAATTAGAAGATAAAGCTCAAAAATGGAAAATTGAGATTGAAGAGAAATTAGCGGTTATTGATCAAAAACGAATGGATTTAAGTAGTGAAAAAGCACTTTTAACAAAAGAGCTTATTGACGAACGTGAAGAAGATATTAGTTTTGAGGAAAAAGAAATTTTAGATTATCAGCAGAAGCGGTTTGGCCCGAATGGTGATTTATTCATTCAGAAAAAACAATTAATGCAACCTATACAAGATCAAATATTTGCTGCAGTGCAAGATATGGCTGAAGGCAGAAAATATGATTTTATTTTTGATAAATCGTCAGATGCCGTTATGCTATTTTCCGCGAAACAATTTGATTTAAGTGAACAGATTTTAAGAAGCATAACCAGAGCGTCAAAACGAACTCAAGCGCAATCAAAAGCGGAACGAAAAGCAGCTGAAAGTGAGGAATTAATTCCAGAAATTAATTATGAGCAGGAAGCACGTGAAAAAGCGTTAGAAGAAAAGAAAGAAGAAAGACAAAGTGCCATAGAAAAAGCTAGACAAGAAAAATTAGCCGCACGTGAAGCAAAGGTAAAAGCTGCTGCGGAAAGACGTCAAAAAATATTGGATGACAGAGAAAAAGCCAGGCAAGATAAACTAGACGGCCGAAAAGCTACTGCAGACAGTGATAATAACGACGAAGATGCAGAAGTAAAAACTGAAGAAGCAAAATCTAAGAGTGAAACAAAAACTAGGGCACAACTAATTGAAGAAAATAGACAAAAAAAATTAGCTGAAAGAGAAGCAAGAAAAAAGGCTTTAGAAGACAGAAAAAAGAAAATATTAGAAGATCGCCAAAAGGCAAAAGACAGTACAAACAACAATTAATAATTTATAACACAATTAATACTATTTAAAAATGAAACAATTAAAAACTCTTTTATTAGCAACAGCATTATGCATTGGAACCGTAAGTTTTACACAAGCCCAAAGCAATGTTGCACATATAAACACACAAGAATTAATTGCAGCTATGCCTGAAGCTAAAGCGGCACAAACTGAAATTGAAACTTTAGGCAAAACGTATCAAACTGATATTCAAGCTTCAATAACAGAGTACCAAAATACAGTAAAACAGTACGAAGCTGAAGCGGCTACTAAAACTGACGAGGAAAATCAAAAAAGAGGTTT
The DNA here is from genome assembly GCF_013001275.1 of Flaviramulus sp. Taxonomy (GTDB): domain Bacteria; phylum Bacteroidota; class Bacteroidia; order Flavobacteriales; family Flavobacteriaceae; genus JABDMV01. The sequence continues at coordinate 1,254 of NZ_JABDMV010000080.1, read as the reverse complement.
AGAGTTGCAAGAAAAACAACAACGTATTCAGCAATTTAGAGCCGATGCTCAAAAAGATTTAGCTCAAAAAGAAGCAGAATTATTTAAACCTATTCAAGAAAAAGCAATGAAAGCTATTAATGAAGTTGCGAAAGCACAAGGGTTTCAATATGTTCTGGATAGAGCTTCTTTAATTGTAGCTGATGGGAAAGACATTTTAACGGATGTTAAAAAGAAATTAGGCATCTAATTTAGATTCTAAATAAAATATACTGAAAGCTGCTTTTTACAAGGCAGCTTTTTTATTTTTGTTAAACTATGAGTAAACAACCTATTGGTGTTTTTGATTCTGGCCTTGGTGGAACTTCCATTTGGAAAGAAATTCATTCACTAATTCCGAATGAAGACTATATTTATTTAGCGGATAGCGCTAATGCACCCTATGGGCCAAAAGGAAAAGATGCTATAATAGCGTTAAGTATAAAAAACACTGAATTTTTACTAAAAAAAGAATGTAAACTTATTGTTGTGGCTTGCAATACGGCAACGACAAATGCTATTGATTACTTAAGGAACACATATAATGTTCCATTTATAGGAATAGAACCTGCTATAAAACCTGCGGCTTTACAAACTAAAACAAATGCTATTGGTATTTTGGCTACCAAAGGAACTTTAAGTAGCGAATTATTTTCTAAAACGTCTAATTTATTTACAAGTAATATAAACGTTATAGAACAGGTAGGAAATGGAATAGTTGAATTGATAGAAAGTGGAAAGTTACAATCTGATGAAATGGTTTCGCTTTTAAAAATATATTTAAAACCAATGATTGATGCTAATATTGATTATTTGGTTTTAGGCTGCACGCATTACCCTTATTTAATCCCATTGCTTATTGATTTGTTACCTAAACACGTAAAAATTATAGATTCTGGAGAAGCCGTGGCAAGACAAACTAAAGCTGTTTTAGAAAAAAATAATTTACTTAACACAATCTTAAAAAAGCCTAAAAATGAATTTTATACCAACGGAAACCCGGAAATTATGGAATCGCTTTTAGAAAATAATTTTAAAGTTGAAAATCTAAATTTTTAATCGTAATACTGCTGTGCGTTAGGGATTGAAGTGGCATCTTTTTTTGAGGTTCGAGAAAAAGATATAACGGAAAGCCCGACCCTTGTGGTAACGCCCTATTCTTTAAACCAACTTGAATATTTAATATAATTATCGGCAATTCGGATTATTTCTCCCGAAATTAATTCTTCACTAATG
>NZ_JABDMV010000052.1 GCF_013001275.1 Flaviramulus sp. | reverse complement strand
CTATATAAGCTTCTATCATTTTACTTACATCTACGCGTCCGGTTTCGAATACTTCACCGAACCCAAATGGAGCATCTATCGATTGGTTATCGTTTTTGATGATTGTAGTTGATAGATAATCTGAGAGTAATGGTTTATCAGAGGCAGAAAACCAATTATTTTGTTCTTCTAAAGAAGCAAATTTTCTATAAACCGGAATTTTATAATCTAATTTAATTCTTAGCTGTTTTTCTAGTTTTTCATAGAGCGTCAATGCTATTTTTAATTGTTCCTTACTTTTCCAAACTGAAGTAAACCGTTTTAAAACAACGGGGTTATACAAACCACCAGCAACCCTCGAAGACTGTTGTGAAGCATTATCAAAAACAACAAAAGACTTATTGTTATCCTTTAGCTGTTCGCAAAAGCTAATTCCTGCAATACCAATACCAATAACTAAATAATCCACCTCCATGATTTTGCGAAGATAGTTAGAAAATGAATTTTTGCTCTGCTATATAAAACAAAAAACGCCCACTTTAAAAGTGAACGTTTAAACTATTTAATTAATCTTGAAACTAATATGTCCACATATCAAGTTCAAAATCTCTAATTTTATCTTTTATCCTTTCAGATTCCAGTAACTGCATCAAAGCATTTTGGGATACATATTCACTAACTGCTCTGTCTCCTTGAACATTTTCTTCTTTGAAAATATAGCCATGAAAACGACGGGCGTTAAGAACATGATCGAATGAAAATGGCATCGTACTATTTTCATTATTGAATGATTTAGCTTCATGTAAAACCTCTCTAGCATCTGGGAAAAACACCCAAAACAATGGCACCAAATCTGGTTGATCTTCATCAATAAAGTTTACATCTGGTGCAACAGGAGCAATACCAAGAAGTCTGTATTTCATTTCAGCTTGTCGCTTATCAAAATACCAAAGTCCTTTAATATGGTATTGTTTTATATCTGCAGCGGTAATATCTCTTCTGTTAATATACTCACGAGATAACTCTTCACCTGCATTTAATTGTTCAATACCCAATTCGGTAGTGTCAACCATAGTTAATGCTGCTTCAATGTCTTTTAACGTTCGCTTTGTTGTAAAATAAGAATCGTCATAAATGTTTTCTATTTTTCCATCCTTGATACTTTTCATAAGTACATCATATAAAGAGCGTCTGTCTTTACCAATATTATTAGTATCTATAGGATAATATAGCGGGAAATTTGCACGTTCGTCTAGAACTATTTTTTCCCAAACCATTTTAGAAAACAAGATATCTCTATCGTCAACATAACCATATTCTAATGGTTTATCATTGTCAACTGCCTTTTGTGTTTCTGTTCTAACCCCTATTTCCTCAGGGCTTTTAGCGTTTAATACATTTGCTTGCGCGAATATACTTGAAGCTGTAAAAACAGTTACAACGGTTAATAAAAAAGTCTTTAAATTCATCTTAATCTTATTTTTACATTATATACTTTCATTATAACTTAACGTTACAACTAATAGTTTTAGTTTGTTAATTCAACAAAAACCGGAGATACTTTTTTAAGTATTACACTAACACCACCAGCCTTAGCTTCGATGTCAAATATTTGAACACCAGATCCACGTTTCGCCTTACGTAATGCGCCTTTTGCTCTGCTGTCTAATTTATTTCCACTCACGTTAATTGTTGGTTGTCCTGGAACTTTAAATTTAAATCCAGTAACTCGTAATGGTAATTCAAAATCGAAATCATCAAATTTAGCACCAATCGTAGAAATTTCAAGAGCGTTACGTTGCATTTTAATCGCACCGTCTTCTCCTCTTATTGTCCCAGTTGGTTTTGGTAAATCTTTAATTCTAAATTTAGCATTATCACTAACTTTTTTTCCATCAGGTAATGTAGCCGTTACATTTATAGTTACTTCTCTACCTTTAACTCGCGTAGCATCCATTACGTAGCTACTTCCAGAACTTCTAGTTAAACCTTGGGCACTAGCTGATACTTTATTATCTGGAACACCCGCGAATGAAATAGTCATTGGGTTTTTAACACCGCGGTATACCACATTCATTTTATCTGCAGATATTGTTGCAGCATTCGGTTTAGCAACCGTAGCAAATGAAGATTTTACTGGAACTGGAGTCTCAACTCCATCTTCCAAGAAAAATAAATTTCCTTCAATTTTATGCTCTCCAACGCCACCAGCGCCAATTTTTAATTTTACTTTACCATCTTCTATTGAATATTGTTTTTCTGATAGTTTTCTACCATCTAACGTTAATTCAACTCTACTAGGTTTTGTTGATGCATCTTTACGTCCTAATACAATTTGACCATCAAATTGCTCACCATTAAAATAAGCAGATTTAGACGTTTCCATTAAGGTTGTATAATTGGTCATAGACACTTCACTAGAAAGTGTTCCTGCTAACATAGTTGATAATACTTCAGATTCTGTAGTTTTAATATCAGCCTGCAGTTGTGTCATTTTTGTTAAAGATGCTACTAATGGAAATCCTTTGTAGTGGTAATCAATCCAGCTAACTTTTATACCATCTCTATTTGGTACATCATCCGTACTAAATTTCTTTTGTACATCTTTTATAACTGTTTCCATACCTTTTTCATCAGCTAATATCTTAGATACACCTTCTCTATAAGCTGCAATATGGGCTAAAAACTCCTTACCTCCCTCTTTTAACTTGTCGCCTTTAAAGAAATTTTCATCAAGGTAATCACCTTTATCCATAATTTCATAATCCGTAGGATCATCAAGTTTAGCGGTCATTTTACTTTTAAGATCTTCTAAATAATCATCAAATTTTGTAGCCAATTTATCTATTTGATCGGCTTTAGATTTTAATGGTATGTATTTTTCAGGTTGATCTGAAGCTTTTTGTTCCAAATTCGCCATAAAAGTCTCGTTACGTAATGTAGTGGCTTCATTCGATTCGGTAAGCTTTTCGTTCATTAATCCGAAGGCTGAAAGCACTTCTTTCGACATATTTAAAGCTAGCATCGCTATAAATATTAAATACATCAGATTAATCATTTTCTGTCTTGGTGATAAATTTCCTCCTGCCATGTTTAATTAGGTTTTTTTGGTTAATTAATTTTATTTGGGGATTAACAACTCTCCTAATTATTTTTATTCATTGCAGATAACATGCCACCGTATACACCATTTAATGATGATAAGTTAGATGCTAAAGATTGCATTTGCTCTTTTAATTTACCAGCGTTCTCTAATGATTCTTCATTAACTGTAGCTTGCTTATTTATACTTTCTAATTGTACTTTGTATAAGCTATTTAAAGATTCCATTTGTGCAGCAGCCAATGTAAGTTCTTCACCATATTTTTTGCTTGCTTCTACAGAATCAACAGTTGAAGCCATGTTTTTAGCAGCGCCTTCAAATCCTCTGATACTTTCTCCTAAACTAGAGATTAGTTCACCATCAATTTTCGCTTCTTTTAATAAGCTATCTAATTTTTTAGATAATAATCCTTCTGCACTTTCTTTTCCAGTTTTACCTGAGCTTTGGGCTCCAGCCAATTCTGGATATACTAAAGACCAATCTAATTCATCATCTACAGGTTCAAATGCTGATAACGCGAATATAATTGCTTCGGTTACAAGACCTAAAGTTAACATTACATTACCTGTTAAAGGTCCAATTTCAAAGTGAATAATTTTGAATAGTGCACCAACAATTACAATTGCTGCTCCTAATCCGTAAGCCATATTCATGAATTTCTTGTTTGCTTTTGACTTTGCCATAATTTTCGATTTTAAATTTTAAGTAGGTTGTACTTAAGTAGGTTAATTAATAGTTATTATTATTGATTTGAGTTGATTATACATTAATATTATTTCCCGTTACTAGTTACTTGTGTCCCCATGTAATCCTGTACGGTTCTGAAACCTATATAACTTCTTGCTGAATCTGCATATTCGTAATCTCTTGAACTTACTTGTAAAAAGTAGGCAACATCTTTCCATGAACCACCTCTTACAATTTTACGCTGATTATTATTATCGTTAACACTTGGGTTAATAGTTGATGTATACTGATAAGACGAAGGATCATAAGATGCATTCACCCATTCGGATACATTACCCGCCATGTTGTATAAGTTAAAGTCATTAGGTTCATACGATTTTGCTTCTACAGTATATAATGCTTGATCTGCTGCATAATCTCCACGTACTGGTTTAAAGTTTGCCATAAAACAACCTCTATCACTTTTTGTATAAGGTCCACCCCATGGATAGGTTGCCGCTTGCAATCCGCCTCTTGCGGCATACTCCCATTCTGCTTCTGAAGGCAATCTGAAAGTATTCACCATTTGTGCACCTTTTTTAGATTTTTGGTAAGAGTTTTTATTAATAGTTCTCCATTCACAAAAAGCTTTGGCTTGTGCCCAAGTTATTCCAACAACTGGGTACTCGCTATATGCATCATGCCAAAAATAATCGTTATGCATAGGTTCATTATAAGAATATGCGAAATCTCTAATCCATACTGTTGTGTCTGGATATACTTCTATTTCTTCTTTTACAATAACATCTTTACGACTAATTCCTCGTTTCTTAGCTGCTTCTTGGATATCCATGTGACTGTATTGGAACTTAAACTTTTTAACATCCCAAGTACGTTGTCCATTATATGATTCTTCTAAAGGTAAATACATCGTATCCATTACTTCAGTATAATATTCATCCGGATATTCTGAAGTATCAAATACTAAATCAATATCTTTATTTAATTTTCTACCTTCATAACCTGTTGGGCCTAATCCAGTGTAGTTTTCAAACATATATTTTTCGTAAACAGACATATTAGCTGTATCGGCATCTTTAAATGCAAACTCACCAATACCTCCATCTTCAGGGATTTTTCCAACTTCATCAGCTAAAACAGCTAATTTCATTCTTACTATGGAATCTCGTACCCAATTAACAAATTGGCGATACTCACTATTTGTTATTTCGGTAGCATCCATATAAAAGGCTCTAACAGTAACTGTTTTAGATGGCGCATCATGCACACCAGCCAAATCATCATCTGCTTTACCCATAATAAACGCACCGCCAGGAATGAGTTCCATACCATATGGCTTTTCCGGATGCCATTTTTTTCCTTGAACACCTACTAGTTCGCCTCTATCTTTAGAGCCACAACTAGCTAGTATTGCTAATACTGAGGTTAATAATATAAACTTCTTAATATCCATAGAAAACTCGAGGTTAATTATTTTAAGCTTCATTTTGAGAGCGTAAACATATTTATATATTATTTAAAAAACAACTTTTTATCTAATTAATTTACATTTCATCGTAAAAAAATTACATTTTACCGATGAAATGAGTAGTTTAACTAAATTGTACCGATTAAACGCAATTTCTTTGAAACGCTTTATACCAACGGTCTGGCACCTTATTATTGCAGGCATCTAAGTAATCTTGATGCATGCATGGTAATAACGTATGTCTTTTTAATTTATTATTAATTTCTGATAAAAAAGGAATTTCAATCCACCATCTTCCTGTTTTATTACTTTTATAAAAAACTAATTCTTCTGATTCTACTAAGGTTATAAACTTCTGATAATTGCTATCATCTGAAAAATCATTGTCTTTTATTCTAAAATTTACCCCTTCAATAAAATACCAAATCATTTGCGATACCAACATAGATGTAATCTCATCATCTTTTGAAGGCTTATATTCATAAATCCCAAACGAGCTTACCTTATTACTTATACCCGCATAACGAGCTATGGCACAAATTTCTTTGCCATCTAAGCCATTTGGCGAGTATTTTTGATTTAAACTTACTTCTGCCCCTCTAACTGAAGTTAAGTCGATGCTTACAATATTAGCATCTCGCATTACAGGTTCCACGATTGTAATATCTTTAGATACCTGACCTAGCCTATAAGATTCAAAATATAAGCTATCCATTAAATCAATTTCTTCTTGTGAATTAAAATACGTTTGATACCCTATGGTTGCGTAATTAAATAAGTTGTAAGGCTGATCTAAAATAATTTTACCAACAAAACTATTATTCTTTATTGGTTTTGTTGAATCACCCAAATTAAATTTCGCATCAATATTTACTATGTTAACCATAGGTATTAATCCGTCATAAGCTCGATAGTTTGCGTATGTAAGATCTTGAGATCCTCCTAATATAATAGGGATAATATTTTTTTTAACTAAAATATTAATAGCTTCTTTTAAAGCAAAATAGGTATCTTCTACACTTTCCCCTTTATTAATATCGCCCAAATCGGCAACATTAGTATTCCAACTCCCTGGAAAAAGTCCGTATAATGATTTCCTGATTTCATCTAATTCAAACTCCTCTCCTATATAATCAACGGCATTTCTATTTTCTAAAACGCCGATTATTACAATATCAATATCATCCAATTCTGGTATTCCATTTTGGGTAGAGTGAATTTTAAGCTTTTTGCCTAATGCCTGTGGTGAAAGCAATTCGTTATGAGCTAGAACTAAATCTGAAACTGGGGACAGAAAATTAAAATTCATTTTAAAAACAGCAGTTTATTTCTTTAAACAGAAATTTTGCTACAAATATCAATAGAATAAATGATTTTTTAATTACCAAGATGTTAAAATAACCGATGAAATGCTAATTTTTAATAAAATAGTAATATAAACGCTATTAATTATGAAGCTGATAGACACCAACGGTTGGCTTATTTCTTTTTAGTCGCCGATTTTTTCTTGGTAGCTTTCTTTTTTGGAGTTTTTGATTCGATTATCGCTTTTGCCTCATCTAAAGTCATTTCTGAAACGTCAACTGTTTTTGGAAGCTCTACTTTTATTTTTCCTTTTAATACATTATGTCTTCCCCAGCGTGCTTTTTCAACTCGTATGCCTTCATCTTCCCAATTATGGATTACTTTATCAATCTCTTTTTGAATTTTAGTTTCAATTAATTCAATAATATCCTCGTCTGATAATTCATCCCAATCGTATTTTTTGTTTACATTAATAAACATATTGTTCCATTTTATAAATGGTCCAAAACGGCCTTTACCTTTTTGTACAGGTAAATCTTTATACATATAAATAGGTGCGTCTGCTTTTTGCTTTTCTTTTATTAAAATAATAGCATCATCAAGTTCAACACTTAATGGATCAACCCCTTTTGGTAATGATACAAAAGAGTCTCCAAACTTGACATAAGGCCCAAAACGTCCGTTATTTACCTGAATTTCCTCACCTTTATATTCACCTAAAGTTTTTGGCAGTTGAAACAAATCCATCGCCTCATCATAGGTAATATTATTTAATTGTTGGTCTGGACTTAAACTTGCAAACTGCGGTTTTTCTTCATCATCCACGGTTCCTATTTGCACCATTGGTCCAAATTTTCCTAATCGTACACTAACTTGTTTACCAGATTTAGGATCTTCACCCAAAATACGTTCACCAGACTCTCTATCTGCATTTTCCTTTACATCCTCTACAATTGGATGAAATTCTTTATAAAAAGATTTCATCATATTTTTCCAATCTACTTTTCCTTCAGCTATTTCGTCAAAATCAGCTTCTACTTTGGCGGTAAAATTGTAATCTAGAATATGTTCAAAATGATTAACCAAAAAGTCTGTTACAATCATCCCTATATCCGTCGGTACTAATTTTCCTTTATCAGATCCTACTTTTTCAGTTAATATATTATCTTTTATAACACCACTCTGTAAAGTAAGCTGCGTGTAATTACGTTCATCACCTTCAACAGAACCTTTTTCAACATAATTTCTATTTTGAATTGTTGAAATTGTTGGTGCATAAGTAGACGGACGACCAATTCCTAATTCTTCTAACTTCTTAACTAATGAGGCTTCAGTATATCTTGCTGGTGGCCTTGTATAACGTTCTGTTGCTGTTATGTAATTATTAAGCAATGTTTCGTTCGTTTTCATTGCTGGCAACATACCGTCTTGTTCTTCATCTTCATCATCAGTACCTTCTAAATACACTTTTAAGAATCCATCAAAAGTGATAACTTCTCCGTTTGCCGTAAAGGTTTCTTTATGTGTTGAAGCACTTATCTTAACATTAGTACGCTCTAATTCTGCTTCACTCATTTGTGATGCAATAGCCCGTTTCCAAATTAAATCATATAAACGTGCTTGATCTCTATCTATATCTACAGAATGTGTAGCGAAATTTGTTGGTCTGATAGCCTCATGTGCCTCTTGAGCACCTTTTGCTTTACCTTTATAATTTCTTGGTTTACTATATTTTGAACCAAATGCATCCTTAATTTCTGCTTCAGCTCCTTTTCTTGCCTGATCAGATAAATTTACACTATCTGTTCTCATATATGTAATTAAACCTGCTTCATAAAGGCGTTGTGCCATCGTCATGGTTTTACTAACCGAAAAATATAGTTTACGAGATGCTTCTTGCTGTAAAGTAGACGTTGTAAATGGCGCCGCAGGTGATTTTTTTGCAGGCTTTTTTTGCAAATCTGCAACTTTAAAATCTGCTGAAGCATTTTGTTTTAAGAATTTTTGAGCTTCTTCTTTTGTTGAAAAATTCTTTGGAAGTTTTGCTTTGAACGTTTGGCCATCTTCATTTGAAAACTCAGCATCTATTCTATATGAACCTACTGGTGTAAAACCTTGAATATCTCTTTCCTTTTCTACAATTAACCTAACAGAAACGGATTGTACTCGACCTGCAGAGAGTCCGCCTTTTACTTTTCTCCAAAGTACTGGCGATAGCTCATAACCTACAATTCTATCTAATACTCTACGTGCTTGTTGTGCATCTACTAAATCGTAATCTATACCTCTCGGGTTTTCAATGGCTTCTAAAATTGCTCCTTTAGTAATTTCATGAAAAACAATACGTTTCGTTTTGTCTTTATCCAATTTTAATGTTTCTGCTAAATGCCAAGCAATAGCCTCTCCTTCTCTATCTTCATCACTTGCTAACCAAACCATTTCTGCTTTTTTAGCTAAGTCTTTCAGTTTTTTTACAACTGCTTTTTTATCTTTTGAAACTTCGTATTTTGGATTAAAATCACCATCAACATCAACGCCCAGTTCCTTGGACGGCAAATCGGCTATATGACCAAAGCTAGATTCTACTTTAAAATCTTTACCTAGAAATTTTTCTATTGTTTTTGCCTTAGCTGGTGACTCTACTATTACTAAATTCTTCGCCATACATCGTTTTTTTGAAGGTACAAATGTATATGAAAAAAAGTTTAACTTCCTAATTTTATAATTGAACTCTACAATTTTAAAATATAAAAAGCCTGTATTTAGCATTTAAAATACAGGCTTTTAAAATAATTAGAAAAATATTTATTCGGTTGAAGTACTCGCTTCTTCTATACTTGGTTTATTATCAAACCCAACTACATGTTTATAAATTAAATATGTTGGATGATACACAAATGCAGCGGTAAATAAAATACCTATAAAACACAATAAGAATCCTACAATTTGGGATAATATAGACGCTAATATTATTAAACCAAATGAGATTAGCCATTTTTTATTACCCAATTTAAAACTTGCTGTTACAATTTCGCCCACACTAAATTCAGGATTAAAAGCGAAAATTAAGGCAAAATAGGATAATGGTACAATAGCATATATTAAAGGTATGTAACATAATAGCGCTGCCGGAATTGCTATTAAAACTGAAACCAACATTAACACAAACAATTTACTCAAGTATTTTCCTTTTATAAAATAAAAGAAATCAGATGTTTCTACTGCTTCATTAAAATCTAATTTTTTCATTATTCTAAAAAATGCCGCGTTTAATGCAACCGAGATAGCCCCTAAAACAAAAATGCCAACTACAACAAATATTATGTAGAGGACAGACATACTTGCGAAAAAGCCACTAAATGTTTCAGGATCACTATACCCACTTTCCTGCTGAGCAACCATCAAACCTATTAATGGAACATAAAGGACAATAATTAATGGCAGCATAATTATAAAAGTAAAAAGCTGTAATAAAAAACCTTGAATCCACGTTTTTTTAAACAATTCGATAGATTCGCTGAAAATAGTTCCGAAATCTAAAGCCTTTGCGTTCTGTATTTTTTCCGATAATGTATCTATTGTATTCATTTTGTTGGTTTGGTTAGATTTTATTAAAGTATAAATGTAAATGATTTTTTTCAAAATTCTTAATAATGCTTTATAAAGGCAGAATTTCCGTGGCATTTCCTAATAAATCTAAAACCCTTAGGAGTTCAAAAATTATAAAATTATTAACCTGTCACTTTGTCATAAAACATAAATAAATTGTATCTTTGCATGCTTATTGAAACATATGGGTTTCGAGAAAACTATGGAAAAAATAATAGACGAAAATAAACAGGGAGAGGCATTAGTTTTAGAACAAAAAGGCAGTAATAAACGAAAGCTTTTTATTGAAAGCTATGGGTGTGCTATGAATTTTAGCGACAGCGAAATTGTTGCATCCATTATGGCAAATCAAGGTTATAACACAACGCAAAACCTTGAAGAAGCTGATTTGGTATTGGTAAACACCTGTTCAATACGTGATAAAGCTGAGCAAACAGTTCGCAAACGTCTAGAAAAATATAATGCTGTTAAACGCGACCTTAATCCAAAAATGAAAGTTGGTGTTTTAGGATGTATGGCAGAAAGATTAAAAACTAAATTTCTTGAAGAAGAAAAAATAGTTGATTTAGTTGTTGGTCCAGATGCGTATAAAGATTTACCAAATTTATTGGCAGAAGTTGAAGCGGGCAGAGATGCTATTAATGTTATCCTTTCAAAAGAAGAAACATATGGCGATATTTCACCTGTGCGACTAAATACCAATGGTGTTACTGCCTTTGTATCCATAACTCGTGGTTGCGATAATATGTGTACATTTTGTGTGGTACCTTTTACACGAGGGCGCGAGCGTAGTAGAGATCCACAAAGTATTTTGGAAGAAGTAAACGATCTGTGGAATAAAGGCTATAAAGACATTACACTGCTCGGACAAAATGTAGATAGCTATTTATGGTATGGTGGAGGACTTAAAAAAGATTTTAATAAAGCGAGTGATATGCAAAAAACTACTGCTGTATCATTTTCTAAACTATTAGAACTTTGCGCCAAAAGGCAACCTAAAATGCGTATTCGATTTTCAACATCTAATCCTCAAGACTTAACTATGGATGTAGTTGAAACTATGGCTAAGTATGATAATATTTGTAACCACATTCACTTACCTGTTCAAAGCGGTAGTAATCGAATTTTAAAAGAAATGAATCGTTTACATACTCGTGAAGAATACATGAAATTGATTGATAATATTCGAGAAATTATTCCAAACTGTGCTATTAGTCAGGACATGATTGTTGGTTTCCCGACAGAAACTGATGACGATTTTCAAGACACTATATCCTTGATGAAATATGTAAAGTACAATTTTGGATATATGTATAAATATTCTGAGCGCCCGGGAACCATGGCTGGCAGAAATATGGAAGATGATGTTCCTGAAGAAACAAAAAAACGAAGACTCCAAAATATTGTGGATTTACAACGAATCCATAGCGAAATTAAAACCAAAGAATGGCTTAGCAAAACTGTGGAAGTATTGATTGAAAAAGAATCAAAAAAATCTGATTTACAATGGTCTGGACGAACACCACAAAATATTGTTTGTGTATTTCCTAAAGAGAATTATAAAATAGGTGATTTTGTAAATGTGAAAGTAACAAATTGTACAAGTGCTACACTAATTGGTAAAGCAACTGGATTAAGTAAAAATAACAATTAAATGGAATCAATTCAAGTTATAAAACAACGATTTGGTATTATTGGCAACAGTCAATCACTTAATCGTGCCATCGAAAAAGCTATTCAAGTATCACCAACCGATATTTCAGTTTTGGTAACTGGCGAAAGTGGCGTTGGGAAAGAAAGTATTCCAAAAATAATTCATCAATTATCTCACAGAAAACATAATAAATACATTGCTGTAAACTGTGGTGCGATACCAGAAGGCACCATTGATAGTGAATTATTCGGTCACGAAAAAGGGGCTTTTACAGGTGCAACTCAAACCCGAGAAGGGTATTTTGAGGTTGCCGATGGCGGAACCATTTTTCTTGATGAAGTAGGAGAATTACCGCTTACAACTCAAGTACGATTATTGCGTGTTCTAGAAAATGGCGAATTCTTAAAGGTTGGTTCAAGCAAGGTTCAAAAAACCAATGTACGTATAGTAGCGGCAACAAATGTTAATATGTTTGAAGCCATTCAAAAAGAAAAGTTTCGTGAAGATTTATATTACAGATTAAGTACGGTTGATATTCATTTACCACCACTTCGTGAACGTCAAGAAGATATCCATCTATTATTTAGAAAGTTTGCAAGCGACTTCGCTTTAAAATATAAAATGCCAACAATTAAATTAACTGATAACGCTATTCAAGTGTTATTAAAGCACAGATGGAGCGGTAATATTCGTCAATTAAGAAACATCGCAGAACAACTTTCAGTTTTAGAACAAAACAGAACTATTAGCGCTGAAACATTAAGAAGTTATTTACCAACTACTGGAACTAATTTGCCCGCTGTAATCAAATCAACAAAAACGGATAGTGATTTTAGCAGCGAGCGCGAAATATTATATAAAGTTCTATTTGATATGAAGAGCGACCTCAACGATTTAAAAAAACTTACCATGGAGCTCATGAAAAATGGTAATGCCAAAGACGTTGAAAAAAACAATGAAAGTCTGATTCAAAAAATTTATGGAAATAACGACGAGGAAGATGTCGATTATGAAGAATCTACTGAAACCACGAGTTCGGAATTAATTTCAATCTCAGAGCATGCAGCATCTAATGATGAGACGGCAACGTTACAAGACAAATATCATTTTGCTGAAGAAATTGAAGAAGAAGAAACCTTATCATTACATGATAAAGAATTAGAATTAATAAAAAAATCACTTGAAAGGCACGCCGGAAAGCGTAAATTAGCAGCTGCCGAATTAGGAATAAGCGAACGTACATTATATAGAAAGATAAAACAATACGATTTATAACATGTCGTTTATTTATAAACTTTTGTCGTTCCTGCTAGATTAGGAATCCATATAAACATGAAAAAACACTTATTATACTTTTTCCTTTTAACTTTTAGTATATCACTTACGGGTTGTGGGATATATTCATTTACAGGAGCGTCAATACCTGCTGGAACTACAACCTATCAAGTAAATCGTTTTGAAAACACGGCGCTTTTAGTTGAGCCCGGATTAGAACGTGATTTTAAATTAGTACTAGAAGATTTAATACAAAATCAAACCAATTTAAATTTGGTGCCATCAAATGGCGATTTGGTTTATGAAGGTGAAATTACAGATTATAGAATCTCGCCAACTACTGCCACTTCACAAAATACTGCAGCACAAAACAGATTAACAATAAGTGTAAAGCTTCGTTTTTACAATAGAAAAAATGAAGAAGAAGATTTAGACCAATCTTTTACCTTTTTTTATGATTACCCGGGAAGTTCTCAGTTAGTTGGTAGTCAAAAAACAACAGCACACGAAGAAATTTTCGAACGTATTACGCAAGATATTTTTAATGCTACATTAGCAAAATGGTAATGAATCAAACAGATTTTACATATTTACTGCAAAACCCTCAAGTTGTAACACAACAACAAACGGAGTCTGTAAATTCTTTATTAGCTGAGTTTCCTTATTTTCAATCTGCACGTGCTATTTACCTTAAAGGATTAAAAGACCAAAGTAGCATTAAATACAATCAAGAGCTTAAAACAACCGCTGCGTATACTACTGATAGAAGTATATTATTTGATTATATAACATCTGAAGCTTTTATTCAAAATGAAATTTCACAATTCATAAAACAAAACACGGCGCATTTAAAAGACATAAAAGTTGACATTGAAGATCTTTCAGTTAAAAAAAGTGTAAAAATCGATAATGCTTTAAAACAACAGATTAGTGACACAAAAGGTGTATTAGACCCAGCGCTTTTTCAACCTAAAGAAACACGTCCGGTAAAAAGTTTTGTTTTAGATGAATCTGAGATAATTGAAAACGTAACAAGAAAACCGAAGTAAAAAACCCAACAGCAGATGAAGTTTTAAATTTAGGAAAACCACTTCAATTTGATAAACGAGAAAACCACTCATTTAACGAATGGCTAAAACTCACACGTTTTAAACCAATAAAAAGAGAACCCACGAGTACCAAAATAAAAGATGAAATTAAAAATTCTCATTTATCAGAAAAAGACAAAAAGTTTGAATTGATTGATAAATTTATTTCAGAAAATCCAAAAATAAGCCCAGCTAAACCAGTTACTATAAAAGGTAATTTAGCAAAAGCACAAATGATACAACCAGAGTCTTTAATGACAGAGACTTTAGCACGCATTTATGTTGAGCAAAAAAACTATAAAAAAGCAATTCAATCTTATAGAATTTTAAGTTTGAAATATCCAGAAAAAAGTAGTTTCTTTGCAAACCAAATTAAGGCAGTAGAACAATTACAAGAACAAAATAAAATACAATAATGAGTACGTTTACAATATTTTTAGCGCTTATAGTAGTTGTAGCATTTTTACTAGTAGTAGTAATTATGGTACAAAACCCAAAAGGTGGCGGATTATCATCATCATTTGGTGGCGGTGGTACACAACAATTAGGTGGTGTAAAAAAGACAACCGATTTTTTAGATAAAAGTACATGGACATTGGCAACATTACTTTTAGCATTAATTTTACTTTCTAATGTGGCGATTAATAAAGGTTCTGAATCGTTAGATTCAAAAGCATTAGATCCTGATGCTACTATAACTCAACCTTTACCAGCACTTCCTGTTGACACAGCAAATGATGCAGCAACAACTGAAGAAACTACAGAATAATAAAATGATATAAGAAACAAAAAATGCCAACTTTTTCAAGTTGGCATTTTTTGTTTCTGAAAGTTTGTCAGTTAAATAGTATTGGCACATTTTTAGTACAGCAAAACATTGTTAACACTAATTTTTTAATATAAAAATATATAACCAAATGGCATTAAAAATAAAACCATTAGCAGATAGAGTTCTTATTGAACCGGCTGCAGCTGAAACTAAAACAGCTTCAGGAATTATAATTCCAGATAACGCAAAAGAAAAACCTCAAAAAGGAACCGTGAAAGCTGCCGGAAAAGGCACTAAAGACGAGCCTATTACAGTTAAAGTTGGCGACACTGTTTTATATGGTAAATATGCAGGTACAGAACTTAAACTTGAAGGTAAAGATTATTTAATTATGCGTGAGAGCGATATACTTGCGATAATTTAAATCCAATAAATTTTCAACTAAAAATTAACCTCCTCTTTTAAGGATATTTAAAAAAATAAATAAAATGGCAAAAGATATAAAGTTTGATATTGAAGCACGTGACGGATTAAAACGTGGCGTTGATGCATTAGCAAATGCAGTAAAAGTAACCTTAGGACCTAAAGGTCGTAATGTAATTATTAGTAAAAGTTTTGGAGCACCACAGGTAACCAAAGATGGTGTAACCGTAGCCAAAGAGATTGAGTTAGAAAACCCACACGAAAATATGGGTGCACAAATGGTAAAAGAAGTTGCAAGCAAAACCAACGATTTAGCTGGTGATGGTACAACTACTGCCACTGTTTTAGCTCAAGCAATCGTAAAAGAAGGCTTAAAAAATGTAGCTTCAGGAGCGAATCCAATGGATTTGAAACGTGGTATTGATAAAGCTGTTGAAGCGATTACTAAAGACCTTGAAAAGCAAGCTAAAAAAGTTGGCAACTCTTCTGAAATGATTAAACAAGTTGCTGCTATATCTGCAAATAATGACGACACTATTGGTGATTTAATTGCGAAAGCTTTTGATAAAGTAGGAAAAGAAGGTGTTATTACGGTGGAAGAAGCAAAAGGCATGGAAACTTATGTTGATGTTGTAGAAGGAATGCAGTTTGACAGAGGATACCTTTCACCTTACTTCGTGACTGATGCCGATAAAATGATTGCTGATTTAGAGAATCCATACATTTTATTGTTTGATAAAAAGATTTCTAACTTACAAGAAATTCTTCCAATATTAGAGCCAGTAGCACAGTCTGGTCGTCCATTATTAATTATTGCAGAAGATGTAGACGGACAAGCATTAGCTACTTTAGTTGTAAACAAATTACGTGGCGGACTTAAAATTGCTGCTGTAAAAGCTCCAGGTTTTGGAGACAGACGAAAAGCCATGTTAGAAGATATTGCAATCTTAACTGGTGGAACTGTAATTTCTGAAGAGCGCGGATTTACATTGGAAAATGCTGATTTAACCATGCTTGGTACAGCTGAAACAGTAACTGTTGACAAAGACAATACAACCATAGTTAATGGTGCTGGAAAAGCAAGTGATATAAAAGCACGTGTTAATCAAATAAAATCTCAAATTGAAACGACAACTTCAGATTACGATAAAGAGAAACTACAGGAGCGTTTAGCTAAATTAGCTGGCGGTGTTGCTGTACTATATGTTGGAGCTGCAAGTGAAGTAGAAATGAAAGAAAAGAAAGATAGAGTTGATGATGCCTTACACGCAACTAGAGCAGCTGTTGAAGAAGGTATTGTAGCTGGTGGTGGTGTTGCTTTAGTAAGAGCCATTTCAGTATTGCAAAAACTAACAACAGAAAATTTAGACGAAACAACGGGTGTTCAAATTGTAGCGCGAGCTATTGAAGCTCCGTTAAGAACTATTGTTGAAAATGCAGGTGGTGAAGGAAGCGTAGTTATTGCTAAAGTGATAGAAGGTAAAAAAGATTTTGGTTTTGATGCTAAAACTGAAACTTATGTTGATATGCTAAAAGCCGGTATTATCGATCCTAAAAAAGTTACACGGATTGCATTAGAAAATGCCGCTTCTGTTTCAGGAATGATTCTTACGACCGAATGTGCATTAATCGATATTAAAGAAGACGCTCCAGCTATGCCAGGTGGCATGGGTGGTGGAGCTATGCCAGGAATGATGTAACAAAATCACTATTAAAAAAATTATTAAAAACGCTTCAATTAAGTTTGAAGCGTTTTTTTTTGTGCTTTTTTAAAAAAACGTTCAAATAATTTAATAATATTCAGATAAAAATTTATATTATTAAAAACTATTACTTTAATACTTGTTTTATTTCAAAAAAATAAATCATTGGCTATTATAATATATTGTATTTTTGCACACTTTAATTTTTATCTAACTAAAATTCAATTAATTGAAAGAAGAATATCATAAATGGTACTCACCTACCTTAAGTAAAGATATAGAAATGCTTGTTTTTGGCCACACAGGCTATCCTGTGGTTTTATTTCCAACCACTAGCGGACGCTTTTATGAGTGTAAAGATTTTAAGTTAATAGAGTCTGCCAAATGGTTTCTAGATGAAGGGTTGGTACAAATATATTGTCCTGATAGTATTAATGAACTTAGTTGGTATAATAAAGATATTCATCCTGCTGAAAGAGTTAAAAATCATATTTGGTATGACGAATTTTTATTAAATGAAATTGTTAATCCTATTTGTCATGAAAAAGGTTTGCAAAAAGTAGCGGTTGCTGGCCCAAGTTTTGGTGGTTATCAAGCGGCGAATTTTGCTTTTAAACATCCTGAAAAAGTAAGCCATATGTTCAGTATGAGCGGTGCATTTGATATTAAATCGTTTATGGACGGCTATTATGATGACAACGTGTTTTTTAACAATCCAATGGATTTTCTTCCGGGAAGCAATCATCCTGACTTATGGAAAATGAAAATTGTTCTAGGAGTAGGTGAATGGGACATTTGTTTAGAATCTAATCAACAAATGGCTAAAATACTTAATGATAAAAACATTCCATTTTGGTTTGATGAAAGAAAATGGGCAGAACATGATTGGCCAATTTGGAGACAAATGTTTCCGCATTATTTATCAAAAATATAATTAACCATTAACAATAATTTTTATGAAAAAAATAGGTATTTTATTTGGACAAGAAAACACATTTCCCCAAGCATTTATTAATCGTGTTAATGAGAAAATTCATAAACAAGGCATCAAAAATATGATGGCTGAAGCTGTTTTAATTGATAATGTAGAACAGGCAAAATCTGATGAATACGCTGTGATTATTGACAGAATCTCGCAAGATGTACCCTTTTACAGAGCCTATTTAAAAAATGCAGCTATTACAGGAACTGCTGTAATAAACAACCCTTTTTGGTGGAGTGCAGACGAAAAATTTTTCAATAATGCTTTAGCTGAAAAAGTTGGTGTACCCGTTCCAAAAACCTTTATTTTACCGTCATCTAACAGGCCAACGGATACCGATGAAAATTCGTTTAGAAACATGAAATTTCCGTTTAATTGGGACAAAATGTTTGATACTATTGGCTTTCCTGCTTATATGAAACCGCATGATGGTGGAGGCTGGAAAAGCGTTTATCGTGTGGAAAATCCTGAAGACTTATGGAATAAGCATGCAGAAACCGAAAACTTGGTAATGATGCTGCAAGAAGAAATTAACTTTACAGAGTATTTTAGATGCTACGTTTTAAATACCGATAAAGTACATATTATGCAATATGAGCCTCGTAATCCACACCATTTGCGTTACGTAATTGATGGGCCTCCGGTAAAGCAAGAAATATTAGACTTAGTTGAAAAATATTGTATCAGGCTTAACAAAGCTTTAGGTTACGATTTTAATACCGTAGAATTTGCAATAAGAGATGGCATACCGTATGCCATTGATTTTTGTAATCCTGCTCCTGATGCTGATATAAATTCTGTAGGGCAAGAAAATTTTGACTGGATTGTAGAGAATGCCGCAGATATGGCTATAGAAAAAGCTAAGCAATACAAAAAAGGTAAAGTTAATTTAACATGGGGAACTTTTGTTAAAGATCAAATTATGGGTAAAAAAACATCACTGAAATAATAATTGTCAATGAATTTTACATTAGGCATAGAAGAAGAATACCAAGTTATAGATCCTATAACGAGAGAATTAATATCTCACGATCAGCGAATAGTTAAAGAAGCAGCTAAAGTTCTAAATGAACAAGTTAAAGCCGAAATGCATCAAGCTGTTGTAGAAGTTGGAACAAATATTTGTAATAATGTTACTGAAGCTAGGGCCGAAATAATTCATTTACGAAAATCAATTTCGGATATCGCTAAAGGATTAGGTTTTAGAATAGGAGCTGCAGGAACACATCCTTTCTCAGAATGGCAAAAGCAACTTATAACACCTAATCCACGTTATGATGAAATTATAAGTGAATTGCAGGATACGGCACGTTCTAATTTAATTTTTGGGCTTCACGTACATGTTGGCATTGAGGACAAAGCACTAGCACTTCATCTAACTAATGCAATGCGCTATTTTTTACCACATCTATACGCTTTGTCTACAAATTCACCTTTTTGGGAAGGCAGGAATACAGGGTTCAAGTCATATCGATCGAAAGTATTTGATAAATTTCCTCGGACAGGAATTCCTGGAGTTTTCGATAATTTGGCAGATTATGAGAATTATGTGAACCTTTTAGTAAAAACAAAATGTATTGATAACCCTAAAAAAATATGGTGGGATATTAGAATTCATCCATTTTTTCCAACTCTAGAAGTTCGTATCTGCGACGTACCAATGACTGTTGATGAAACTATCAGTATTGCCGCTTTAATTCAGGCAATTGTTGCAAAATTGTATAAGTTAAAAATGCAGAATTTGAATTTTATCACCTATCATAGAGCACTAATAAATGAGAACAAATGGCGTGCTGGCCGTTATGGTTTAGATGGCAAAATGATTGATTTTGGTAAAGAATGCGAAGTTGAAACTCGATTACTAATTGAAGAATTGTTAGATTTTGTTGATGATGTAGTTGACGAGTTAGGTTCAAGAATAGAAATTGAAAACATTAGAAATATTGTAAAAACCGGAACAGGCGCGGACAGACAACTAGCTGTTTTTAATAAAACAAAAGATTTAACTAAAGTAGTAGATTATATAATCGAGCAAACTATTTTAGATACAGAATAAAGTTATGATGATGCAGAATGAAAAAGTAAAGTTGGCGATTTTAGACATGAACAATGACGAACCCAATCAAGGTTTGCGTTGTATAGTTGATATCGTGAAAATGTTTGACCAAGAGGTAGATTATAAAGTTTTTAATGTAAGAGCCAAAAATAAATTACCAGACTTAAGCTATGATATTTATATATCCAGTGGAGGTCCAGGAAGCCCTTTGGAAGAAGAAGATTGGAGAAAACCTTACTTAGAGTTAATTCAACAACTTTGGGACTTTAATTTAAGTGCAACTAGCCAGAAAAAACATGTATTTTTTATATGCTATTCATTTCAAGTAGTATGTGATTATTTTGAATTAGGACAAATAAAACCAAGAAAAAGCACATCTTTTGGAATTTTACCAGTACATAAAACAGCGGCTGGTAAAAAAGATATAATTTTAGAAGGATTAGACGATCCTTTTTATGCGGTAGATTCTCGTGATTGGCAATTAATTCAACCTCGCTTAAAAGTTTTTAAAGAACACGGTGCAACTATTTTGAGTCTTGAAAAAATAAGAACCCATGTTGAATATGAGCGCGCTATAATGGCTGTTAGGTTTTCAAATGAATTTGTGGGCACACAATTTCATCCTGAAGCAGATCCTATTGGCATGTATGCCTATTTTTCTGAAGATGTTAATAGGCAAAAAGTCATTAAAAATTTTGGTGAAGAAAAATATATCCAAATGATGGATAGAATGGATGATCCTGATAAAATTGTTAAAACATACACTCATATTATACCAAAATTTATCAAAAATGCTCTAAAACAGTTAACACATACTTTAATTTTCTAGAATTTTATGATAAAAGAACACCGAAAGTATTTTAACGAAAATTTTACTTCAGAAAATCATGAAGCCATGCTACATGAACTAGAACAAAAATTTAATTACCTTCCTGGATTTAAGATTGCGGAAACTCCTATTTTTATTCCTCGTCTTTTAAAAGACAGATTGCTGGAAGCTACGGATGAAATTATGGAGTTTATTAATCATCCTGATTTTAAAAAAATAACTGAAGATGCTTTTTATAGTCCAGACATTATAGTTCCGAATGAAGATGATAAACCAAAATTTATACAATTAGATTTTGGTGTTACTTTAGATGAAAATGGAAATCCAATGCCTAAATTAATTGAACTTCAAGGATTTCCATCATTATATTTCTATCAAGAATTAACAGCAAGATTATATAGGAAATACTACAAAATTCCAGAAGGATTTTCAATTCACCCTAACAGTATAACCAGTCCGGAATTCATAGAATTATTACGTTCTGAAATTGTGGGAGACACTAATCCAAAGCAAGTAATATTGCTAGAAATTGAACCAGAAAAACAAGCAACAGCCATTGATTTTTATGCTACAGAAGCTATGCTAGGCATTAAAATACTTTGCATTACTAAACTTAAAAAGAGGGGCAAACAACTTTTTTATTTAGATGAAGATGGTAATGAAATTATAGTTTTAAAAATTTACAACAGAATCATTTTTGATGAACTGTATCAACGTAATGATCTAAAGCGAGAATTTCATTTTACAGATGAGGTTGACGTGGAATGGATTGGGCATCCTAATTGGTTTTTCAGAATAAGTAAATTCATTATGCCTTTGTTAAAAGGGAAGTATGTGCCAAAATCATACCTTTTAGATAAAATCGAAAAACTCCCTACTGATCTTAAAAATTATGTTTTAAAGCCTTTATATTCTTTTGCTGGAGCCGGTGTTCATATTAATGTAACTTCTGAGATAATTGAGAATGTTGTTAATAAATCTAATTATATACTCCAAGAAAAGGTTACTTATCATCCAATAATTGAAACTAAGGATGTTCCTGCTAAATGTGAAATCAGAATTATGCTACTCCACAGCAAAAAAAATAATAAAATTCAAGTTATAAGCAACCTTGTTCGTTTAAGTAAAGGCGAAATGGTAGGCGTAAAATACAATAAAGACAAAACATGGGTTG
This sequence comes from Flaviramulus sp., assembly GCF_013001275.1. Taxonomy (GTDB): domain Bacteria; phylum Bacteroidota; class Bacteroidia; order Flavobacteriales; family Flavobacteriaceae; genus JABDMV01. The sequence continues at coordinate 18,200 of NZ_JABDMV010000052.1, read as the reverse complement.
GCGGCAGTACCGGTTTTTTTGAAAAATAAACTAGACAAAAATTAGTCTCTTAATGTATCCGGTGCTGGTGAACTAGCATGAAACTCATTGGCAATGCGGTTGGTGTATTTATCCAATAATTCTAAAACACGTTCACTAGAATCTGACACCACAATAATTCCAATATGCCAGGGTTTATGCATGCGCCATACTATTTCCTTATCAGTAAAACTTGAAGTATCAGGATATTCAAATCGACTTAACGAAACCACAATACCCGCATATTTATCTTGAATTTTTGGTAAAATATACTTTTTATTTTTTAACGTATCCGATTCAATTCTTGCCCATTCACTCCATAAATTTACACCAGATGCAAAAGCAACCATTTCAGCCAAATTAGCGCCTCCTACTCTAGATGAGGTTTCTAGAAAAAACAACTCACCTGTAGCTTTAGAAGCTATAAACTCTGTATGCGACGCACCAAACTGCATCCCAAAAGCTTTCATCACCTCAGCATTCATTTTACTTAATGTTTTCTCTATTTTAGAATCAATCTTACAAGTGGCAGATCTAAAAATACCACCGCCATGTGCAACTTCAAAAGGCGTATCTAAATATTTACTTACCCTAGAAAAAACAACTTTACCACCAACATTTAACCCATCAACATGATACACATCACCTGGAGCAAACTTCTCAATTAAAAAATCATCACGTTCATCTTCTAAACTATGTACAACTTGCCAAAGCTCTTCTTTGGAGTGTATTTTTTTTATACCTGCTGCCGAAGCTTCAGAACGTGGTTTTAACAACCAAGGCGGGCTTACATAATCCGCATAATTATTAATATCCGTATCATTAAATAAGGGTGTAAATTCTGGAACGTTAACCCCTTCTTCTTTAGCCTTAATACGCATTGCTAATTTATCTCTAAAATAACGCGAAGTGGTACTTCCCATACCTGGCATTCTGAAATGTTCGCGAATTGCTGCAACATTCTCCACATCAAAATCGTCCAATGCCACAAAACGATCAAACTTTAAGCTTCTATATTTATAAGCTAATCCTTTTATAATTTCATTTTCATTCCATTTGTCAATATAAAATACATCATCAATAGATTCCCAAGGCCAATTTTCATGTTCTAATTTTTTCATGGTTAGCAAGAACACATTATTTCCTTCTGCTTTGCATTGTTTTATAAAATCTTCACCTTTAAAATAAGTTGAAACGCAAATAAAATTAAGTGGACGTTTAGACATGACCTTTTAGTTTAATGATTTAATATAATTGGTAATTAACTGTACCCCGAAACCAGAAGCACTTTTCATTTTAGAGTATGGCGAATCGCCAAAAGATACTCCAGCAATATCTAAATGCATCCAATTTTTATGAGACTCTGTAAAAGCCTCTAAGAATTTTGCCGCATTTATAGCTCCAGCAATAGGTTTACCACTAAAGTTACGTAAATCTGCAATATCAGAGTGTAAATCTGCCTCATAATCTTCAAATAAAGGAAGTTGCCAAACACGCTCGTTAATTTTAAAACCTATACTAGACATGGTTTTAGCCATGTCAACGTTATTAGTAAACATCCCTGCTGCAGTAAAACCTAAAGTTCTAACAACACTCCCTGTTAATGTTGCTAAATCGATGATTTTTTCTGGTTGAAATTGCTTAATTAAATAGCTTAATCCATCTGCTAACACGAGTCGTCCTTCAGCATCAGTATCAATAATTTCAATTGTTTTTCCAGAATAAGAATTGATAACATCTCCAGGTCTGTAGCTGTCTTTATCTACTGCATTTTCAGCAGAAGCAACAATACCAACAATATTTACATTAAGTTTTAATTTGGCAACCAACTCCACAACACCTAAAACAACAGCGGCCCCGCCCATGTCACTTTTCATATAGTGTAAATTTGTAGATGGTTTTATCGATAGTCCACCGCTATCAAAGGTGATTCCTTTACCAACTAAACCAATATCAATCTTAGCATTTGGTTTCGTTTTATATTCTGTAACAATAACTACTGGCGGATTAACACTTCCTTGACCTACAGCTATAACCGCACCAAACCCTTGTTTCTCTAGCTCATCTTTATGTAAAACAGTACATTTATACTGATGTTTTTTCGCTGATTTAGTTGCCCATTCGCCTAAATATTCTGGTGTTTTAATATTTGCAGGTGCATCAATTAAGGCTTTTATTTGGTTGGTAGTTTCACCTGTATATTGACCTTCTTTCAGCAGATTAGCTATATTATTCTTAGAAATAAAAGTTATCTCTAATTCAACTTCCTTTTTTTGTTCAGATTTAAACTTACCAATGTCATAATTTGATAATTCTAAACCAATTACTGCTTGTTTTATTTCTTCATCAGAAAGTAGTTCAGCAGAAACCTGAATCCCTTTATTCCAATTTTTTTTTGTGTCGAAAGCAAGCTTTCTAAAAGCATCTTCTATTTTTACGGCATCTTTGTTCTCACCTAACCCTAAAAGATATATTCTATTGCCTGTTTTTCCATAAACAAGTTGACAGGATGATAAATCTCCTTCAAAATCAAGGTTTTTTAATGAAATAAATTCGGATACATGTTTTAAATTTCCTTTTTTACAAGGAATAATCATATCCCTATTGTTATCTAATTTCTGGGTGTTTTTATATGTCATGATTGTTTGTTAAAAAAAAGCCATTTTACGGCTTTTGGAAATTCTTCTCTCCAGTGAATTTCGGAATGATTACCTAATTCATTTACCGAAAAATGAAAATCAATATTATGCCCTTTTACCATTTTGTTTCTAATTATAGTTTCTAGTTTTCTAGCATTTGGTAAATGCTCTTTGCTTTCCTGACCACCGGCATACAAATAAATTCTAGATTCGTCTAATGGTGAAAATGTTTTGGTATTATTAAAAATCATTCTTGAAATCCATAAACTAGGAGAAAAAATCATCATTTTACCAAAAACTCCCGGATTTTGCAAGCCTGCATGCAAACTTATTAATCCGCCCATAGAGCTTCCTCCTATACCCGTATGATCAAAATCGGTAAGGGTACGATAATGGTTATTAATGTAAGGAATTAATTTTTCAATCATAAATTGTATATAAAAATTTCCTTTACCTTTTCCAAAACGGGGGTGATAATAAGGAAGATATTCTATAATACGTTCCTCTTCTCCATGGTCAATAGCAATAATTATAAGGTCACTATGTCCGCCCTCAGCTAATTTTGCCATGGATTTGTCAATAGCCCAATCCCCATATTTTGCTAATGGATTAAATAAATTCTGCCCGTCTTGAAGGTATAAAACAGGATATTTTTTATCGGTTTTATAATAATCGTGTGGTAATAATGCCGATATTTTTCTGGTGGCATTTAAATGTGAAATTTCGTAAGCCTCTTCTATAACTTCAATAATTGGCTCAAACTCTGTCATTATCATTTACATAATTTTAAAAAACGAAATTACATTTTTAAGTAGTTAAATGCTATAAAAATGTATTTAGATATTAACAGTAAATAAATTCTATGTTAACTATAAAATTATTGACGACATTTTAAATTTATCTGGGCGTTATTAATATTCAATTAAACCAAACAGCATAACGTTTTCTTCGCAATTCCAAAGCTAAAGTTTCTTCCAATTTAAGCGCTTCTTTCCTTGAGGAAATAGGATCAATATGGTTATATAAACTTGGTCTTAAATAGGAACCATATTTCTCGACAATATTAGATGAAAGTTTATATCCTTTTTTATTTTTATATCCCGTTTTATGTTGAACAAATCGTTCTTTAGGTGTTTTACTTGTCATGCCCACATACAAACATTCTAACACGCCGTTAAATTGCGGATTTGCCGCTCGAAATTTAGCGTTTTCTGTAAACACGCGTTTCGACAATTCAATAACGTAAATTCTATATTGAACTTTAGACATATTTAAAACAGAATACTATAATTATATTAAGCTATTTATTAATCTTTATGATCTTCTTGCACTTCTTCATCACGATATTTACAACAAGTATGCACCTTTGCGTAAGCTTCATCGGTTGCTTTTAAAGTTTTGGTATCATGACCAACAGCGGCTATTCTCGATTCAATAGTTTTTATATCCGTTTTACGCTCATCAAAAAAAAGTTTAAGTTCGTGAGTTTCTACATCCCAATTTGCACTCTTTACGCCCTTAGTTGCTAAACATGCTTTTTCAATTCTTGATTTACACATTAAACATACACCATCCACTTCAATTGATGCTTTGGCATTTTTGTTTTGCGCAAAAGTTGCACTTCCTATAACAAGTAATACTACAGTTATTATTTTTTTCATAATTATAAATTTTCTTATTCTATTTTAAATCTTAATCCTGCGTAATACATACTTCCAAAAATTGGACCATATACAAATGTAGTATCAAAATTTGAACCAAATGGATCGTCTGCCCCTAAAATTGGATTATTCTGTTTCACATTTGTTATGTTTTCACCACCAAAATATACTTCAAGTTTTTTTGAAAACACTTTGGTTATTTGAGCATTTAATGTAGCAAGTGTTGGTGTACGGTCTGGTAATTGATATTGAACTGGATTTGATAAAGTTGATGAATACCTTTGACTTCCCAGCCAATTGTATGTTGCATCAAATTTCCATTGATTACCCTTTGTTTTTCTCTGAGTTTCGTAGGATGCATTGGCAAATAAACGATGTTTTGGTATTAATGGTTTTTCTAACTTACCAGAGCTATATTGTGTTTTTACATCATAAAATTTATAAGCAGTTCGTAAATCGAAATGTTTAAATACATTGTAATTCAATTCTACTTGAAAACTATTGGCATAACTTTTCCCATCTAAATTATAAAAATTTACTTCTTGCGGATTTTCAAAATCTACAACTATTTGATTTTTAAAATCTGTTTTATAATAATCTAAAGTTATATCAGCTTTTCTACCAAATAAATTAAAACCTTGTAAATAAGACACTCCATAATTCCATGCAACTTCTGGGTTTAAACCATAAATATTTCCGTTAGAATTTAAAATATTTATTTCTCGAGAAGTAGAAAATATATTTTGGTTTTCAGCAAAAATATTCGCGCTTCTTTTTCCTCGTCCTAAGGAAGCTCGCAACGCCGCTTTTTCCCAAGGCGTATAGCGTGCGTGTAGTCTTGGTGTTACAAAAGTGCCTAATAAGTTATGTTTATCAATACGAAGGCCAGCGGTAAGATTCAACTTATCTAAATTATCAAAATTATATTCAAAAAAAGCACCAACCGAGCGTTCGGTTCTTTCATAATCTGAATCAAGATTTTGAGCATTTAAAAATTCATCATAATGATCATAAGTATAACTGATGCCTGTTTTAATTTTATGTCTGGAATCACTTATAATAGAATTATAAATAGCATTTGCATACAAACTATTATGTGTGATTTTGTATTGATTTAATCCGAAATACGAATCTTGTATATGACTACTAAACGCCGTTTGTACACCTATACTTCGCCAAGGAATATCTGCATTTACATACCCAAATTTTGAAGAAACTTCGTAACGTTTAGTATCAATTTCACTTCCCCACGAGTTTGTGGTTAACATGTCAGTACCAGGATTAAAATCAAGTTGTCCGGTTTGTTTTTCATCATTTAGAAATTTAAAATTAATGAAGCTAACAAATCCCTTTTTAGTATCAATGTATTGCCAACGGTTCATTAGATTTATTTGCTTTTGCAATGGCATATCTAAAAATGAATCGTTATTATTATCAAACTTTTTATCACGTAAATTTCCATGTAAATACAAACCAGTGTTCCATTTATTTGAAACTTTTGTGTTTAAGTGAGTATTTAATTCCAATCTACCATTTGCCGATGCATAAGCATTTACAAAAAATTTATTATCGCTAAAAGGTTTAACTAATTCGGCATTAATTTGTCCTGCAATACTCTCGTATCCATTGACTACGCTTCCCGCCCCCTTTGTTATTTGAATACTTTCTACCCAAGTTCCTGGAATAAAACTTAAACCAAATGCTTGCGAAGCACCTCGGATAGAGGGTATATTTTCAGTAGCTATTAAAATGTACGGACTAGTTAACCCTAGCATTTTAATTTGCCGTGTTCCGGTTACTGCATCGGAAAAATTAACATCGATGGATGGATTTGTTTCGAAACTTTCTGACAAATTACAGCATGCCGCTTTTAGCAATTCATCACTACTTACGTTTATAACGTTGGTGGCGCTTAAGAACGATTTAGCTGTAGCTTGTTTTCTAGCGGTTAATGTTATAGCATCCAATTTATCAGTAGGTATTAACCAATGATGTATCATTTTAGGTTGCTCGACAGTTATGGTGTCTGTTTTAAAACCCACATAACTAATTACTAATTTGTATAATTCGGGTTTATATTGGATTTCGAATTTGCCATCCAAATCTGTAACGGTACCAACGTCGGTATTTAACCAGTAAACATTAGCACCTGCTAATCCGATATGTTCATTCTTGTCATTAGCTTCCATGATCATTCCTTGAATTTTTTCTTGAGAAATAAGACAAGTTGGAAGCAATATTATAATATATAAAAGGTATTTCATTAATGTAATATTTGATTAATAATGCAACTTTACAGCGTTGGATTACTTATCAAATAATAAAAACAGCGTCTAGAAGTTGTATGTCATCAACTAAATTGGGTGGAGCATAATCTTTATGAGGTATAATTTGTTGAGGCAAGCCTTCAAAAAGATTATTATAAATATATGAAGTGTATACTACAATAAATTGTTGTTGTGAAAAGTCTAATTCTTCAAATGATGAAAATTTTAATTCATCCTGCCCTTTTACTACATCTACTTCGTCTTTACAACAAGTTTTCTTCTCGAGCATTTCCATTGATTCCATGCCACACTTTTTAGATTCCGAAAAAACCGAGGCATCAATTAACGTATCTCCACAGTAATGTTTTTCAATAGTAAAAGATACCGTTGAAAACAATACTAAGAATGCCAAAATCATTGAAAATGACTTATGTAAAATAGAATTTTTCACAATGTAAAAATACAAAAAATTAAAGTCAATTATTCAAATTTATAAAATGATTAACACTTAGTTTTTAAGCCTGTGATAGTAGAATGCCGGTAATAATACTAGCAAAATAATAGGCTGAATTAAAAACCTTCTCAGATTAAAAAATAAGTAATAATCTTCTTTTCTAGGATTGATTACAAAATATAAATACGCAATAATCAGAACCAAAAATGCGATTCCAAAAATTACAGCAGAAAATTTAAGAATGCTTTTGTCTTTAAAAAACACAAACAATATTCCCAGAGAAATTACGGTGTTTAAAAAATATCGCAACGCAGTAAAGGCTACTAATTTGAGAACTTCTCGTCGCGGACTATCAATATATAAATAATCGTTTTGAAAAAATGTTAAATATGGATCATAAAACAGAATATCTTCAAACCATCGTATTAAAATTAGCATTATAAAAAGCACCGCTAATACTATATATTTAGATGATTTATTCATTATTTTTAATTAGTTTAGAAAACCTATTAACCCAAAAAATCCACAGCAAAAAAACCATTCCATAAATAATTCCTGGAAAAATTACGGTATGCAAAATATCTTCATATTCCGGGTAATGATATAAACCAATTGTTAATAAAACTATACGCAATAGGTTAACAACAAAAATTAATACGCTTCCCGATAAAATATAAAAAAAAGTAGTTTTGAATCGCCCCGAAAATGCCACTATAAACGATAAAAATAGAATTATAATACTAATGCCGTTGCAACCTTCAATAACACGTGCTAAATAATTACCGTTAACAATAACTTTCATGGATGGTTCATCTGGATGTGGTAAAACTTTAGCATTATATCCGAAAGTATTTAACAAGGATTCGCTTTGTTTTGCCACCAAATGCGTCATATAATCTGGATAAAACTTCGAACCATCGGAATATTGTAAGTACAATTTATAAGCAACAGATAATACTGAATAAACCAACAAAAATGTAAGAATAAATATTATAACCGACTTGTATTTTATAAAAAGTGCTTTCAATTAAAAATATTTGAAACAGGATATCGAAATTAAGCCTTTTTAAATACTTTTACCAAAAGTTTTTGATTTATGAATTTTGAACAATTAAAACCGCAGGTTGAAACTATAGTTTTAAATACGGGAAAAACAGTAAAAGAACGCTTGTTATCTTTATGCGAGCTTCTTGAAAAACATGTTAATCATTACAATTGGGTAGGTTTTTATTTTAGAAATGGAATAAAAGAAGAATTAGTTCTGGGGCCTTATGTTGGAGAACCAACGGACCACACTGTAATTCCGTTTGGAAAAGGAATTTGTGGACAAGTAGCCATAAGCAACCAAAATTTTGTAGTGCCAGATGTATCTGCTCAAGACAACTATATAGCCTGTAGCATAACTGTTAAAGCGGAAATTGTAGTACCCATTTTTGTTGATGGTAAAAATATAGGTCAAATTGATATCGACTCAAACACTCCTGATCCATTTACAGATGCCGATGAACGTTTTTTAGAGTTTGTTTGCGCGAAAGTTACCAAAATCTTATAGTTGTTAACAACTTCCATTTTTAGTTAAAAAAAACTCTCTAATACTAGCATTCCGCGCGATTTTTATTAAAGGAAATAAGTACTTTTGCAATTACTTATAATTCTATGCGAAAGCATTTAAAAAAAATTAACAATACAACAGGAATGAGCAACGAAAAAACCATTAAATCAGCACTAATTTCAGTATTTAGTAAAAACGGATTAGAGCCAATCGTTAAGGAATTAAATAAACAAGGCGTTACTATTTATTCTACTGGTGGCACTCAAAATTTTATCAACGATTTAGGTATAGATGTTGTTCCTGTTGAAGACGTTACCTCCTACCCATCTATTCTTGGTGGTCGTGTAAAAACATTACACCCTAAAGTATTTGGTGGTATTTTAAATAGGCAAAACCATGATGGCGATGTTGCTGAATTACTAGAATACGAAATTCCGCAAATTGATGTAGTGATAGTTGATTTATATCCTTTTGAAAAAACGGTGGCGTCAGGTGCAAGCACACAAGATATTATTGAAAAAATTGATATTGGTGGCATTTCATTAATTCGTGCTGCTGCAAAAAACTATTCCGATGTAATTTGTGTGTCATCGGTTGAAGATTACGCTGAATTTTTAGAATTGATATCTGAAAATAACGGTGTTATTTCCGAAGAAAACAGAAAACGTTTTGCTGGCAAAGCATTTAATGTGTCTTCACATTACGATACTGCTATTTTTAACTACTTCAACAAAAACCATGACGAAGCTGCTTTAAAAATAAGCGAAACAAAAGGCAAAGTATTAAGATATGGTGAAAACCCACATCAAAGAGGTTTTTTCTTCGGGAATTTCGATGAATTATTCACCAAATTACACGGTAAAGAATTAAGCTATAATAATTTATTAGATGTTGATGCCGCAGTAAATTTAATGAATGAATTTAAAAACGATGCTCCAACATTTGCTATACTAAAACATAATAATGCTTGCGGTTTGGCACAACGCGATACTTTACATCAAGCTTATATAGACGCTCTAGCTGGCGACCCGGTTTCAGCATTTGGTGGAGTTTTAATTAGTAATAAAGAAATTGATTTAGCCACTGCTGAAGAAATTCATAAACTATTTTGTGAAGTTGTTATAGCGCCTTCATTTTCTGCGGAATCTTTAGAAATTTTAAAAGGTAAAAAGAACAGGATTTTACTAAAAATTCATGATGTTGAATTGCCAAATATGAATGTGAGAAGTTGCTTAAATGGCATTTTACTTCAAGATAAAAACAATGTAACAGATACTCTTGAAGGCCTAAAGAACGTAACTAATAATTCACCTTCGCAATATGAATTGGAGGATTTAATCTTTGCATCAAAAATATGTAAGCACACAAAATCGAACACAATAGTTTTAGCAAAAAACAAACAATTATGCGCTAGCGGAACGGGACAAACAAGTCGTGTTGATGCTTTGGAGCAAGCCATCCATAAATCACAATCGTTTAAATTTGATTTAAAAGGTGCTGTTATGGCGAGTGATGCCTTTTTTCCATTTCCTGATTGCGTAGAAATTGCTAAAAATGCTGGAATCTCAGCTGTAATTCAGCCAGGTGGTTCTATCAAAGATCAATTAAGTATTGATTTTTGTAATGAAAATAATGTTTCGATGGTAATGACAGGAACACGTCATTTCAAGCATTAAACACATTGTTTAGACGCTTGAAAACCGACAAAAAGCGTCTAAGAACAAGATACTGACGTATAATATGATTTTGAACACCCATAAATCTCATATATTTATTAACTTTTATTACATTTACGGGATTCGTTTTTAAACCATTTAAAATTACAAAAAGCACATGGGATTTTTTGACTTCCTAACCGAAGAAATAGCAATTGATTTAGGTACTGCAAATACACTTATAATACATAACGACAAAGTTGTTGTTGATGCACCTTCTATAGTAGCTCGCGACAGGATTTCTGGCAAAATAATTGCTGTGGGACAAGAAGCCAGCTTAATGCAAGGAAAAACCCATGAAAATATCAAAACTATTCGCCCGTTGAAAGATGGTGTGATTGCCGATTTTGATGCGTCTGAGCAAATGATAAGTATGTTTATTAAAAACATACCTGCTTTAAAAAAGAAATTTTTTACACCAGCGTTACGAATGGTAGTTTGTATTCCATCGGGAATTACTGAAGTTGAAATGCGTGCCGTAAAAGAATCTTGCGAACGTGTAAATGGTAAAGAAGTTTATTTAATTCATGAGCCTATGGCTGCTGCCATTGGTATTGGAGTTGATATTATGCAACCAAAAGGAAATATGGTTGTGGATATAGGTGGAGGAACTACTGAAATTGCTGTAATTGCATTGGGTGGTATTGTTTGCGATAAATCTGTTAAAATTGCAGGTGATGTTTTTACAAATGATATTGTTTATTATATGCGTACTCAACACAACTTATATGTAGGTGAACGCACTGCTGAAAAAATAAAAATACAGATTGGTGCCGCTACTGAAGATTTAGATTTACCACCAGAAGATATGAGTGTTCAAGGACGAGATTTACTTACCGGGAAACCTAAACAAGTTCAAATTTCTTATCGGGAAATTGCAAAGGCTTTAGATAAATCTATTTTACGTATTGAGGACGCTGTAATGGAAACCTTAGGACAAACACCACCGGAACTCGCGGCCGATATATATAACACCGGCATTTATTTAGCTGGAGGTGGATCGATGCTACGCGGATTGGATAAACGCCTTTCTCAAAAAACAGATTTACCTGTTTATATTGCTGAAGATCCCTTAAGAGCGGTTGTAAGAGGAACGGGTATAACACTTAAAAATATACCTAAATACAAAAGTGTACTGATAAAATAAGCGCTTAAAACTGGCCTATAACCCATGCAACAGATTATTAATTTTATAATAAGAAACAAAAACTTTTTGTTGTTCTTGTTGCTATTTAGTGTTTCTATTTTATTTACTATTCAATCACATTCATACCATAAAAGTAAATTTATAAACTCTGCCAATTTCTTAACTGGCGGCGTATATAATTCAATAAATGATTTTAATAATTATTTCAAATTAAAATCCCAAAATCAACTTTTAGCCGCTGAAAATTTAAGACTACGCTCAATTTTACGAAATTCGAAAGGTTTAGTAGATTCAACATACATTGATAGTTTGACTTTTAATAAAGCGTATCGATTTTACAACGCCAACGTAATTAAAAACAGCTATTCCTTGACGGATAACTTCCTAACATTAAACAAAGGCACTAACGATAGTGTTAAACAAGATTTCGGGGTTATTTCATCAAAAGGAATTATTGGTATTGTAGATAAAACTAGTTCTAATTATGCAACGGTATTGTCCATTTTAAACACAACTAGTAAAATTAGCGCACAGTTAAAAAAATCCAACCATTTTGGAACCTTAACGTGGAATGGTAAATCGCCAGAATTCACACAACTATTAGATATTCCCAAAGTAGCAATCTTCGCTAAAGGCGATACTATAATTACCTCTGGCCGTTCATCTATTTTTCCAAAAAATATAGATATCGGTACTATTGAAAGTTTTCAATTGGATGCTGCCGAAAATTATTATGAAATTGAAGTAAAACTTTTTAACGACATGACGAGTATCGAACACGTTTACATTATAGAAAATGTGGACCTTAGTGAGATTACAAATTTAGAAAACGGAGTGAATGAATAACTTATTTTCAATACATACGGTCCGTTTTTTTGTTTTAGTACTCGTACAAGTATTAATATTAAATCACATCAATTTTTTAGGGTACATAAATCCCTATTTTTATATTTTATTCATTGCATTATTTCCTATAAAAAATAATCGAGTTATTTTAATTTTACTCAGTTTCTTTTTAGGTTTGACGATTGATTTGTTTTTAGATACTGGAGGCATTCATGCAGCCGCTTGTGTGTTTATAGCATACATAAGACCCGTTATTTTAAAATTCTCATTCGGTACTATTTACGAGCACCAAACGGTAAAATTTAATTCTGTCGATTTCGATTCTAAACTTATTTATTTAACCCTTTTAACTGTAATGCATCATTTAGTCTTGTTTTCTTTAGAAATATTTAGCATTTCTAAGATACTTTTAGTGCTTCAAAAAACGTTATTCTCAAGTATATTTACTATTTTATTAAGTATAACGGTTACTATTATTTTCAGCAGAAAAACTAAATGAGACAATTATTACTTTTTATTTCTATAATTGCCGTAGGTATTTTATTTTTATCAAGACTCTTCTATTTACAGGTATATAATGCCAGTGTTCATAATTTATTTGAAGATAATGCAATACGAAAAGTTTACGATTACCCTAAAAGAGGGTTTGTTTATGATAGAGATGGCGAACTTTTAGTAGCCAATCAACCATCTTACGATGTTATGGTTATTCCGCGAGAAGTAGAGCCTTTAGATACGTTAGAATTTTGTTCGTTATTAAAAATTGATAAAAAGAAATTTATTGACACTTACAAAAAAGCCTATCGTTATTCTCCCCGATTACCATCAGTTTTTGTTTCTCATTTATCAAAAGAAGATTATGCTGTTTTACAAGAAAAAATGCGAAAGTTTGAAGGTTTTTATATTCAAAAACGATCATTACGGCACTATCAAACCACTATTGGTGCCAATGTATTAGGAGATATTGGCGAAGTTAACAATGCTATTATAAATAGAGACCCATACTATAGAATGGGTGATTTAATTGGCAAGCAAGGTGTTGAAGCTAGTTATGAAAAAACGTTACGAGGTGTAAAAGGCATTAAGTTTATTCAAAAAGATCGATTTAATAGAAATATCGGACCTTATAAAAACGGAGAATTTGATACCATTCCGGAACAAGGAAAAGACATCACAATTACAATTGACGCCCAACTACAAGCTTACGGTGAGTTGTTGATGAAAAATAAGCGCGGAGGCGTTATAGCCATTGAACCGTCAACGGGAGAAATATTGGCAATGATAGCTGCGCCGACATACGATCCTAATTTGTTGGTAGGTAGACAACGCTCTAAAAATTTTACGAGACTTTTACGAGACACCATAGCAAAACCATTATTTAACAGAAGTATTCAGGGTGTGTACGAACCTGGGTCACCTTTTAAGTTAATGAATGCCTTAATAGCACTTGAAGAAAATGTATTAAATGTTACCGACAAAGTTACTTGCTATAAAGGCTATAAATATGGTAATAGTTTTATGAAATGCCACTGTAATTATGGTGCTAGAAACGATTTAATTACAGGAATACAAAAATCCTGCAACGCATATTTTGCAACGGCTTATCGAAAAATTTTAGATAATAACGGCAGCGCGACCGATGGTATAAATGCGTGGAGCAAACATGCTAAAAGCTTTGGTTTAGGCAAATTTTTAAACAACGATTTATATGTTGGCCAAAAAGGGCGTATACCAGATAGAGATTATTACAAACGCATTTACCCCAAAACGTTTTACTCAACCTATACCATATCGAATGCCATTGGGCAGGGAGAAGTAGCCACAACACCCATACAATTGGCGAATATGACGGCAGCTATAGCGAACAGAGGCCATTTTTTTACACCACACATTATAAAAAATATTGAAGGGGAAACGCTACCAGAAAAGTTTACAAAACCAAAATACACAACCATAAGCAAACAACATTTTGAGCCTGTAATTGAAGGTATGTTACAAGTATATAAAAAAGGAACCGCAGCATCATTGCAAGTAAAAGACATTGACATATGTGGAAAAACAGGCACCGTTGAAAATTATGCCATTATAGATAGCGTAAAAACACAACTTACAGACCACTCTATATTTGTAGCATTTGCCCCAAAAGATGACCCGAAAATAGCGATTGCCGTTTTTGTTGAAAATGGTTATTGGGGAAGCAGATTTGCTGGTAAAGTAGCAAGTTTACTCATCGAAAAACACATTAAAGGCTATATTACTAGAACTGATTTAGAAGAATGGCTTTTAAAACACAGCTTAGAAAATGAATATGCGAAACCATATTCGGGCGAACCATTTAAAATAAATGGTGAAACAAGTATGCAAATTGTTGATGAGCAAGAATACTACCAATTAAAAAAGAAATTAAACCAAATTAATAAATCCCAGTAATTGATGGTTAGGACTACTAACAGACATTTTAAATTCGACTGGATTACCATTATACTTTTTTTCCTTTTAGTTGGTTTTGGCTGGCTAAACATTTTATCGGCTTCGCACACAGGAACAGATATTAGTTATTTTGATGTTTCGCAACCTTACGGAAAACAACTCATTTTCATTTTATTAACCTTCGGGTTAATTATTCTCCTATTGGCAATCGACGCTAAATTTTATGAGCGTTTTTCCAGTATCATTTACATTATTGCCATGATCTCGTTAGTTGGTTTATTTATATTTGGGAAAAATGTAAACGGGGCTACTTCATGGTACGCATTTGGCGGCATGACGCTGCAACCCAGCGAGTTTGCTAAAACTGCAACAGCTCTTGCGGTGGCAAAATATTTAAGTGATTTAAATACCAATATAAATTCATTAAAAGACCAAATACAAACCTTTATAATTATTTTAATACCAGCTGTTTTAGTGTTGTTACAAAATGACACGGGAAGCACCATAGTTTATATGGCATTCTTTTTTGTTTTATATAGAGAGGGGTTACCAAAATATTACTTAACCATTGGTATTTCAATTATTATACTAGCCGTTTTATCATTAAAATTTGGATATATTTTTTCCTCAATTATTACTGCTGTCTTTGTAGTTGGATATCATTTTTTAAGCAAGAAAAAATTAAGAATTTATCAATCGATATTTATAATAATTGCTGCAATAGCAATTTCGTTTGGTGTAAAATTCTTTTATCAAAGCATATTAAAACCCCATCAACAAGACCGAATAAGTTTATGGTTACGTTTGGAAACAGATCCAGATAAATTGGAAAAGATGAAACAGACCTTTGCTTATAATTTAAACGAATCTGAAAAAGCAATCAGCTCTGGTGGTTTTACAGGCAGAGGTTTTATGGAGGGCACACGTACAACTGGCAAATTTGTACCAGAGCAACATACTGATTATATTTTTAGTACCGTGGGCGAAGAATGGGGTTTTTTAGGTAGTGCTTTTGTAGTTATTGTTTTTGTACTGTTATTGCTCCGTATTTTACATTTAGCCGAAATACAAAAGTCGCAATTTAGTAGAGCGTATGGTTATGGAGTAGCATCAATAATATTTATTCATTTTTTAGTAAATATTGGTATGGTAATGGGCTTAATTCCTACCATTGGAATACCGTTGCCTTTATTTAGTTATGGTGGTTCTGGGCTTTGGGCATTTACAATTTTGATATTTATATTTATAAAATTAGATTCCAACCGTATAAACGAATGGTAACCAATAATTGGCGTTTTTTTATTTTACACTGATGAAAAAATTAATACTTTTTCTTATTCACATATTAATAATTTTAGGGTGTTCAAGTTCAAAACATCTTAAAAACAATTCATTTTCTCCCGAAGAATTTAAACTAATTATGAATGCGGACAGTTTAAAACCCATGCGTGTTTATAAAATAACTAATACAACCGATTCCCTTTTACTTCGATCAAAAAGCACTTATATAAAACCAAATATTAATAACATTACACTTCAAAGTTTTGTAAAACGGCTGTATGCAACAGTTAGAGATAGCATATCGTTAGGCGTTGGTATTGCGGCGCCACAAGTAGGGATTTTAAAAAATATTATTTGGGTGCAACGTTTTGATAAAGAAAATTTTCCGTTTGAAGTGTATTTAAATCCTGTGATTATTGAATACTCAAGTGAAACACAAATTTTTAAAGAAGGCTGTTTATCAATTCCTAATAGAAGTGACACTCTTTATAACCGAGCTCTAACTATTAAGATGGAATACGACACTATGAATGCCGAACATAAAATAGAAACTGTAACTGGTTTTACTTCGGTTATTTTTCAACATGAAATAGATCATTTAAATGGTATTTTATACTTAGATCATTTAGAAAAAGAAGTAAGAGATTCCAAAAAATTAAATACATTTTAGTTTTATTTTCTGACGAAAAAGTTATATTTTGATGTTTTAAATAACATGTAATTTGACGCCGTTTCCAACCATAATATTAAAACCAAAATTTCATAATAATATCAATCAAATACTAATACAATTTGATTATAATGATAGCCTTATAAAACTTGTGCGTACCTTACCAGAAGCTAGATGGAGTAAAACTTTAAAAAGCTGGTATATTAAAAATAACCCTTCAAATTTAAAACTAATATTTTCTGTTTTCAAACAACATGCTTTTGTTAATAGCAAGCCATTATTTGATAAGCCATCAGTAAAACCAACTAAATTTCCAGAGAAAAGGGTGCGACGGTTAAGTGCTGATAATAAAAATTTACTCAATAATTTTTATAAATATTTAAAGGGGAAACGTTATAGTAAAAGTACCATAAATACCTATAGTTTTTTTATGGCAGATTTTATTGATTTTAACAATAGCAAAGATTTACGCAATTTAAATAATAGAGATGTTGAATTATTTATTGAGAATGTATTTATAAATAGAAAATACGCCGTAAGTACCCAAAGGCAGTTTATTAGCGCAGTCAAAATATTTATCGCTTTTTATCCAGATACTCAAATTAATAATATAGAATTAACCCGACCAAAAAAATCAAAAAAACTACCAACAGTTTTATCACAAGAAGATGTAATTAATTTATTACGATGTACAAAAAACCTAAAACACCGCGCCATTTTGGCATTACTTTACTCGGCGGGTTTAAGAATAAGTGAGGTTTTAAATTTAAAAATTGAACACTTTTTTATAGACCGTAAACAACTAATAGTAAAAAATGCTAAAGGCAGAAAAGACCGCTACGTAGGACTAGCAGAAAGTTTTTTACCACTTTTATTTAATTATTTAAACACTTATACGCCCAAAGTTTACTTTATTGAGGGTGCAAAGGGTGGCACTTATTCGGCAAGTAGTGTCCGGAAATTTTTAGCAAAATCATGCGAAGCAGCTAATATAAAAACATATGTTACACCACATACTTTAAGGCATAGTTATGCCACACATTTATTGGAAAACGGTGTAGGCATTAGACATATACAAGAACTTTTAGGACATAGTAAACCTGAAACCACCATGATTTACACGCACGTATCTAGAAAAGATTTAGTTAACATAAAAAGTCCTTTAGATAATGCTATTAACCAATTAAAAGAAACCCAAAAAGAGGAACAAAACTTCCTATTATCCCGCAATAACTAACGGATAAAAGTAACTTTTGTTCCACATATAACGAGTTGTGCATAATGCGGAAAATCGTGCTGAAATTGAACATTTGAACTAAAAACGCCATCACACAAACAGCACATTTGGTTTTTTGCCGATACATAAGCCAACGCTGAAAAAACCAAAAGAGCTGTTTTTTGCCAACGCTCTGAACGAAATAGAAAAGAAGAAATTGAAATATGAGTTTTGAACAAACATTTAAAAATATAGACGACCTGCTCTACAAAGATTCAGGAGCAGATAGTGAATTAGATTACAT
>NZ_JABDMV010000032.1 GCF_013001275.1 Flaviramulus sp. | reverse complement strand
GGCCACAACTGCCCAATTGTTTTCTAAATCTTCAGCAAATTTACTTTCGTTTAGTAAAAGTTTACCTAAACCTTTTAAGGTCGATTTAAAACCAATAAGTGTATGCCCAAAAGGAACGCCAACATTTCGTAATACGGTACTATCAGTTAAATCTCGCTGTAATCTTGAAACAGGAAGTTTCGAAGATAAATGCTCAAAAATAGCGTTTGCGATTCCCAGATTACCTTCACTATTTTCAAAATCTATTGGATTTACTTTATGAGGCATCGCTGAACTACCCACCTCACCAGCTTTTATTCTCTGTTTAAAATAATCCATTGAAACATAAGTCCAAATGTCTCTGTCTAAATCTAAAATAATAGTATTTATTCGTTTTAAAGTATCAAACAAAGCAGCCATATGGTCATAATGCTCAATTTGTGTTGTTGGGAAAGAGTGTTGCAAACCTAACTTTTCTTGTACAAAAGTACTTCCAAAAGCTTTCCAGTCTATGTTTGGAAAAGCAACGTGATGTGCATTAAAATTCCCAGTTGCTCCACCAAATTTAGCAGCACTCGGAATATCATTTAACAAATTAAATTGCTCTTCAAGTCGAACAACAAAAACCTTTATTTCTTTACCTAGTCGAGTGGGAGAGGCGGGTTGTCCGTGTGTTCTTGCTAACATTGGGATATTTGCCCAATCTTTAGTTAACGCTTTTAATTTGTTTAAAACATTAAAGTATTCTGGCAAATAAACATCGTTCATGGCTTCCTTAATACTTAAAGGAATGGCGGTGTTATTAATATCTTGAGAAGTTAATCCAAAATGTATAAACTCTTTAAATTCAGATAAACCTAGAGCATCAAATTTTTCTTTTATAAAATATTCAACCGCTTTAACGTCATGGTTTGTTACGCTTTCAATTTTTTTAATGGCAAGCGCATCATCACTCGAAAAATCTTTATATATAGCTCTTAAATCATCAAATATATTAACATCAACATTTTTAAGTTGTGGCAACGGAATTTCACAAAGTGAGATGAAATATTCTATTTCAACTAATACACGGTATTTTATTAGAGCTTCCTCAGAAAAATAAGGCGCTAATTCGTTAACTTTATTTCTATAGCGGCCATCAATTGGAGAAATGGCATTTAATGCTGTCAATGACATAATTGGAGTAGTTTTTTGAAGTCGCAAAGATAGCTTTTTTGTATGTAAGATGTCTAAATATAAGCTTGAAGTTTAACTAAAAAATTAATCTATTAAACTTTAAGTAGTATATTTATTTAAAATAACTGTAGCATGAAATTAGTATCGTTTTTAATCATTTTTATTATTTCGCAAACTTTAACGGCTCAGTTTTACAAAAAGTCGGAACCTTTCACACATACGTATTCCATTGTTGCCAGAGATACTGTAACGGGTAATATGGCCGTAGCAGTACAAAGTCACTGGTTTAGTGTAGGTAGCGTAGTTGCGTACGGTAAAGCTGGTGTTGGAGTAGTGGCAACCCAATCGTTAGTAAACCCAAGTTATGGACCAAAAGGATTGGCATTAATGGAACAAGGATTATCGCCAGAACAAGCCTTAAATGCTTTGCTACAAAATGATTCGGGAGAAATGTATAGACAAGTTGCTTTTTTAAATCATAATGGTTTAGTGGCAACTCACACAGGAAATTTATGTATTGATGAAGCTGGACATAGACAAGGTAAAAACTTTTCGGTTCAAGCTAATATGATGCTTCGTTATACCGTATGGGACGCCATGGCGAATGCTTTTGAGTCTTCTGTTGGAGATTTGAGTCAACGTGTACTAGCAGCTCTAAAAGCCGCTGAAAATGAAAAAGGCGACATTAGAGGGAAGCAATCGGCAGCTATTTTAATAGTTAAAGGTGAAGCAACGGGAAACTTATGGGAAGATGTAATTATGGATTTACGTGTAGAAGATCATGAAAATCCCATTCAAGAACTGGAAAGATTAATTAAAATTCATAAAGCTTACGGATTTATGAACAAAGGCGATTTAGCTATGGAGAAAGGTGATACATTAGAGGCTGAAAGCCTTTATATGCGGGCACAAGAGTTATTTCCAGATAATATAGAAATGAAATATTGGTATGCAATTAATTTACTAAATAATAAAGAATTTAATAAAGCTTTCCCCATTTTAAAAACAATATTTAACAAAGATAAAAATTGGAAAACACTAACAAAACGATTAGTGAAAAGCAAAATCCTTGTTATTACTGAAGAGAAGCTAAAAGAAGTTATACAATTATAATTTAAACTTTGTTTTTCTTTATTTTTTTAAGAGTTCGTTTTGCTCTAACTTTATATCCAGCACTTTGAGTTTGAAAATCTTGCAGCAAAATTTGTTCTAATTCTGGGTGAATCCAATTAAAGTCTTTTCCAAATAAATACAATGTTTCCATCGAATATGCTTTCGGAGCAATTTTATGGTCGCTAATCATCCAATCAAAACAAGCTTCTATTATATTATTTTGTTGCTGCAAGGTTAGTGTTTTTTTTATAGTATTCGGTTGTTTCGAATAGTAAGTTTGGACTATAATCTGGCAAACTTTTGCAACAGGACGGACTGCAGAATCAAAATGTATATTTTTTAGTTTATTTGTGAATATTTCTAAGTGAGGCACTAATGCATAAATATATTCGTCACAAACGAACTCAAATACCCATGCGGCTTTACATGATACCTTATCATCTACCATATATAAAACATCCAAAAGTTTAGGAAATAAATTCATATCATTTAATACCATGTTTGCATACTTCAATCGATTTTCTCGTGATGCGTTGACAAAGCTTAACTCTTTATAAAATTCTTCTAAACTCATAAAATAATTTTAGCTATTTTAGACATCTAAAATTATTTAAAATGGGCTTAATAAAAAAAATAATATTGCTGCTATTATTGATATTTGTGATTGCTCAGTTTTTTAGACCTGAAAAAAATGCTGGTGATTTAGCTTCAATTGATGCTTTTATGGCTGAAACTAATCCTCCAGAAGAAGTGAAAATTATTTTAAAAGAAACATGTTTTGATTGCCATAGTGATGTTACACGATACCCGTGGTATAATAACATTACACCTGTAAATTATTGGTTATCAGACCATATAAAGCATGCAAAAAAACATTTCAACGTTTCAAATTGGGAAGGAAATTCAGTTAAGCGAAAAGACCATAAGTTTGAAGAACTTATTGAAATGGTGGAAGCCAAAGAAATGCCTCTTAATTCTTATACTTGGACACACTCAGAAGCTAAACTTTCTGATACACAAATAAAATCTGTAATAGATTGGGCAAAACAAGTCAGATTAAAATATGCTTTAATTCCAAAACCTGAATAATGTCTTTTTTTAAAGATTAACAATTAATGCACAAAAGATTACTCATTATTGGTTTTGTTTGGCCAGAACCAAAAAGTTCTGCGGCTGGCAGTAGGATGATGCAATTGATTGAGTTTTTTCAAAAATCCCAGTACAGAATAACTTTTGCAAGCCCCAGCGCCAGGAGTAATAATGCCTTTGATTTAGAAAAAATTGGGGTTTCACAAATAAACATCGAACTGAATAGTGGTAGTTTTGACACTTTTATAAAAGAGTTAAATCCGTGCGCGGTATTGTTCGATCGGTTTATGATGGAAGAACAATTTGGATGGCGAGTTGCTGAGCAATGCCCAAATGCGCTTCGAATTTTAGATACGGAAGATTTGCATTGTTTAAGAAAAGGAAGGCAGCGGGCCTTTAAAGACAATAAATCTTTTGATAAGAATTATCTTTTTAACGACACGGCAAAACGTGAAATAGCAAGTATTTTTAGGACTGATATCAGTTTAATTATTTCTGAGGTTGAAATGGATATTTTAAAGCATCAATTTAAAGTTGATAAGTCGTTACTGCACTATTTACCATTCATGCAGGAAGAAATTTCTGAGAAAAACATCAATGATCTACCTGAATATAAAGAACGGGAGCATTTTATCACAATAGGCAATTTTTTACATGAGCCAAATTTTAATGCAGTTTTATATTTAAAGGAAACAATTTGGCCACAAATACATAAACAATTACCTAAAACAGAATTACATGTTTATGGTGCCTATGCTTCACAAAAAGTAAATCATTTACATAATGAAAAAGAAGGCTTTTTAATTAAAGGATTTGCTGAAGATGTAGATGAAGTAATGCAAAAAGCAAAAATTTGTTTAGCACCTATTCGTTTTGGCGCTGGTTTAAAAGGAAAGTTGGTTGATTCTATGAAAAACGGAACACCTTGCATAATGACTTCTATTGCTGCTGAAGGTATGTTTGGAGATTTGCAGCCCAATGGTTTTATCGATGATGAACCTAAAACGTTTGCAAATAAAGCTGTAAAATTATTTCAAGATGAAAATCTTTGGAATAAAATGCAGCAAAATGGTTTTCTATCAATTAATAAACGATATAATAAGGACTTTTTTCAAAACGAGTTGTTAAATCGGATAGATTCAGCAGCTCAATATCTAGAAGAAAATAGATTGAACAATTTTACAGGGCAAATGCTTCAGCATCATTCATTGCAAAGCACAAAATTCATGAGTAAGTGGATAGAGGAGAAAAACAGCAACTAGTAGTTTAATATATTAATCATTTTTCTAACACCAATTGTGGCCTTTTCTGTTATGACTGTCAATTTTTTTTGATTGGTAATATTAGGCTTCGGGTCAATAAAATATCTTTGGGTGTTTTGTGGGACATAATGTATTAATCCTGCGGCAGGATACACTTGCATTGAAGTTCCAATAATAACGAGTATGTCTGCAGTTTCACAAATTTCAATCGCTTTTTCCATCATAGGAACATCTTCCCCGAACCAAACAATGTGCGGACGAAGTTGATAGCCTTTTTTACAGGTATCACCCAAAACCAAATCGCTGGTCCAATCTTTTATATCATTATTGTCATAAGTGCTTCGTACTTTTAGTAATTCACCATGCAGATGAAAAACTTTTGAGCTTCCTGCACGTTCATGCAAATCGTCAATATTTTGGGTAATTATTGATACTTCAAAATGGTTTTCAAGTTCCGCTAAATCATAATGGGCTTGATTAGGTATAACTTGTAATAGCTGCTTTCTTCGTTGATTATAAAAATCTAAAACCATCTCAGGATTCATCGCAAATCCTTCTGGCGTAGCAACTTTGGTAACATCGTGTCCTTCCCATAAACCATCGGCATCTCTAAAGGTTTTTATACCGCTTTCTGCGCTCATACCAGCACCCGTAAGTACAACAATATGTTTTTTCATAATATAAATATACTAACTATTCAGAATTAATATTAATGCTAAAAACTTTCTTAATTTTGATATATGACTGATTTAAAGCTTTTGGAACACCTTGAATCCTATTTAACAGCTAGTAGAAAATTACGATTTGATAATGTGTTATCACAGCGCACGAAACATTTTACGGTAGCTACCGAAGATGTTTATCAATTACACAATACAAGCGCCGTTATTCGCAGTTGTGATGTGTTTGGGATACAGGAAGTAAATATTATTGAAGAACAAAATAGCAAACGTATTGATAAAGAAATAGCCATGGGCGCTCAAAAATGGGTAGATTTAAATCGGTTTAGTTCAGTGAATGATTGTGTAACAAGTTTAAAAGAAAAAGGATATCAAATTGTTGCTACCACACCGCATGCTAACGATTCTGAATTATATGATTTTGATGTAACGAAAAAATCTTGTTTTTTTTTCGGAAGGGAAACAGAAGGGTTATCTAAAGAAGTTTTAGATGTCGCTGACTGTTTCTTAAAAATTCCCATGGTTGGGTTTACCGAAAGTTTAAATATATCCGTTTCTGCGGCCATTATTTTACAACATGTTACAACTCGGTTAAAAAAAACAGATATCAACTGGCAATTAACTGTTAAAGAAATGAATGAAAAGCGCTTAGATTGGTGTAGAAAAACCATAAAAAGCTACGAAGATATTGTAACGCGTTATTATAGTTCGTGAAAATTTCACTAAATTAATACACTAAATAATAACCAGTTATCATGTTTATAGCATTCTATATAATTATAGCTATTATAGTTTTGTTGATAATTCTTGTTGTTATAGCACCGAAACAATTCGAAGTGCATAGAAGTATTGTAATTAACAAACCGGTTCCCGAAGTATTTCAATATTTAAAATTGATAAAAAACCAAAATAATTGGTCGCCTTGGAAAAAGAAAGATCCTAACATGAAGCAAGAGTATTTTGGTATTGATGGTGAGGTTGGCTTTGTATCAAAATGGGAAGGCAATAAAGACGTTGGAACTGGTGAACAAGAGATTATGAGAATAGTAGAAAATAAAACTATTGAAGCGAGATTACGATTTTTTAAACCCTGGAAATCGCAATCAAATGCCTTTACCAAGGTTGAAGATATAGGAGATGGAAAAACTAAAGTAATATGGGGTTTTTCGGGAGAAAGTAAGCCACCGTCAAATGTGTTTTTCTTATTTTTTAATATGGATAAAACTGTTGGAAAAGATTTTGAAGAAGGATTAGCAAGTTTAAAGGAAATTCTAGAAAATAATTAAATAAAAATATAAGCAAAGTATTTTATTGGTAATACTATTAGCAATAATATTGCCCTGCATTCTTTGAAAAAATAAAGAGGAATCCATTATGAATTCCTCTTTAAATATTTTAATGAAAATTAGATTTATAAGCGTTTACTTCGTCCTCTACTTAAAAGCTTGTATTCTTCGTAGCATTCGCTTATAGCATCCAATATTTGTAAATCGTTAGCAGATCTAATAAATCCTTTCGAGTAGTTACACTGGCTTACAATTTCATCTAAATCAACACGGTCAACTTGTAACAAAACGGTTAGCATTTCTCTATCAAATCTTGAAGCTAATAAGTTTCTTATCTCATCATCTTCCTTCATTTTTCTCAGCTTACGCAATTCGTTTGGTTTTTTTCCAAACATACGATGTAAGAAATCTGCAGGATTAAAAATAGATCCAATTACTTTAGTTAAACCTGAGGTTTTACTGGCTTCATAGCCGGCATTTGGTAACCCTGAAATACTATATCGATAATTATCATTTATGGCAGGCACTTGTTTAATGTCAACTTCTAAATAGCCAGTTAATTTTAATTGATTAACAACCACCTCTTCAAGTGCTAATGCTAATTCTGTTAATTCTATATTAGAACTTCCAAATTTTAACCAATCATTTGTCACTCTTACTTTTATAGATTTAAAACCTAAGTACGAAAAGTGAAGTGTGTCATTAACTTGTGCTGTAATTTTAAATTCCCCTTTGCTGTT
>NZ_JABDMV010000030.1 GCF_013001275.1 Flaviramulus sp. | reverse complement strand
AATATGTATCTGTTCTGTTTTTAACATTATACGTTGCTGTTAATGTGAGTGCCGCGGTAGAGCAACTAATTAAAGAGCCTTCTTATCGACCAAAAATACATGTGCCTTGGTATATATCAATTTTGGGTGCAGTAGCCGCTATGGTGGTTATGTGGTTAATTAATCCATTAGCATTCGTATTCGCTCTTGGCTTGGAAGCTCTTATACTTATTTATTTAATTAGCAAAAAATTAGAGCAACAATGGGGAGATGCTGCGACAGGAATATGGATGCATGTGGGTAGATATGCCTTACTTCGATTGAATTCAAAAAATAAGCATAGCAGAAATTGGCGCCCGATTATTATTCTATTTGTGCATGAATTAAAAGAGCAGATAGCCCTAATTAAATTAATGGAAATGCTTGGTCAAAATAGCGGCTTATTAACCATTTCAAAACTTGTAACTTTCGAAGATAAAGAAGACTTAAAAAAGCGCAATACCATCGCTTTTGAAATGCAAAAAGAATTAGCAAAAGAAGGCTTAGAGGCTTTAACCGAAGTAAATGTCGTTAACGATATTAAGCAAGGTATTTTACAAGTGTCTGCTTCACATGGCATTGCAGGTATTAAAACCAATACCGTAGTATTTGGCTGGTCGCGTACACTTGAAGGTAAAATTCAAGAATTGGAAATCGCTAATAAAATTGCTGCTTCAGGGAAGAATGTTTTAATTGCACATGCAAAAAAACCGTTTACTGAACGCCCTGATAAACGCATTGATATATGGTGGCGCGGCGAAGATAGAAATGGCGATTTAATGTTACTTCTCGCCTATTTGATTCGATTGAATAACAAGTGGAAGAAGGCAGTAATCCATATTTTTTCGGTGGCAGAATCCGAAAAAGAAAAACACGTATTGGAAGCACTTATTCAATATTCAATAAATGAAGGGCGTTTTGATGCTGAAATTCACGTGATTATAAAAGATAACGAAGACATTGTGGGTACCCTTATCAATAATAGCAAAACGGCCGATATTGTTTTTTGTGGGTTAGCCAGAGGAAATGGAAGCTATGAAAAACGCACAGAAATTATGGAACGTATAGTAAATAGTTTAAAGGTTGTCGTTTTTACACAGAATAATGGCATGCAGAATGATATTCCTGTGATATTTAGTTTAGCGAAGGAATAGAACAACATACAAAACCCTAGCGCCAACATTTTACTTTTTTAAACGAGAATTGATTAATTTTTAAAAAATTGATAAAAACTTATGTTTAAATTTTTCTTATTTTGAAGTAGCGTATTGCAGATTTAATTTGGTGATAGTTTTATTTGATTAATAGCCCAGTTTGTAATTGTATCGAGATAACCAGATTGATAAAGCCATCCTTCATATGGTCCATCTTCTAAGCCCCATTTAAATAAATAATGACTAGAATTAGGATACACTTTTATGGTTATATCTTTGTTATTTGTTTCCTTAAATTTTTCAAGGAACTCGACAACATCATGAGTTGGAATGTTAATATCTTCTCCAGCCATTACATAAAACATAGGCAGATTTATATGTTCCAGAAATGGTAAAGGATCATACGCGAAATTTTGACCACGAGCTTCATATGTTATCGAGTCATATGGCTCAAGTTGGTCGTACTTAAACAATTTACTCAGTCTTTCGTGGTTATTTGCTGCTTTTAGTTTTTTATTAATAGCATCACGTTCTGGTCCCAAAGCAACTATTGTATCATTAGCCACATCCATATAATACTGCCATATTTGTTTTGTAAGCGGTACAATATCTTGTTCTATTTCGGATTCTGTAAAACCATCTTTGAAGGCATCCATTTTTACTTCATGAATTACCGTTTTAGTAAATGTAAAAGGAGAACTAACTCTATTAATAATAAATTTAAGACGCCCATCTAAATAAGCCAATTCTGGTGTGAACCATCCTGATTCACTCACACCCATTAGTCCAATATTGTTTTGGTCAATATCCTTTTGTTCCCTTAAAAAATTAATGGCAGCATTGGCATCATTTACAAGTTGCTTATAGGTGAAAATGTCATAGTTGATATCATTATTTCCTGACCCTCGCTTTGTGTAAACAAGTACTGCAAATCCCTTTTTTAAAAATGCATTGGCATGAAACCTAAAAAAGGCCTTGTCATAATGTTGATTGTTTCCGCCAGCACCATGAAGCAAAATGATTGCTGGATGTGGTCCTGAAGATTTAGGCTTTAAAAGTAGACCTTGGAGCTTAATATCAGAATTAAATATAATAGGTTGTTTAACACCTTTGAATTGTGCTTTATAGAAATAGAATCCGATTAATATTCCAAGAATGATAAGCGGACTCCAAAACCATTTGGATTTGATTAACTTTTTCATTTTGTGTTTGATTTTTGACTGATGTAATTATATTGACGAATAAACTAAAATGAGGTTACTATAATTTCTAATCTTAACATCATTTTAACAAATAAATAAAAACATTTTACTGATTGTTGTCACATTGAAACTTTGTAAATAATTAAAATATTTAATACATCCACCAATCGTGTCTTAAAGACTAATTTTTAGAATTATATCTTTTTAAAAATCAGGAATTTACTCAGTTAATTTTTCACTTATAGTAAGTTTTATTTACAGCACTCAACGTTAATGAAGAATATCTGAAATATTAGTATTAAAACTTTATTATAAAAAGATAAATGAATTATTAAGGCATAAAACTTTAAATCTAGAATGCATTATAAAATAAATACACGCACTTTTTTCTTTTTTAAACGCGTATTGTTTAATTTTTCTACTAATTCATCAGCAATGCTAAGCGGTATTGACACAAAAGCACAATCAGGTTTCAGCTCAATAGTTCCTAATTGATCTTTGCTAATACCGCCTTGTTTAAAAAATAATCCCGCTATATCACCTTTTGAAATTTTATCTTTTCTACCACCAGAAATAAATAAGGTTTCCCAGTATTGTGGTTTATGCGGTGCCTTTTTAGAAATATTAATACCTTTTACATTTTGAATAAATTCTGGTAATAACTGGTTTTCCCATTTTAATACATATGCCGTTCCTTTGGCATTAACTCTTGCGGTTCTTCCATTTCTATGAATAAATTCTTCTTCGTGTCTTGGGAGTTCATAATGAATAATATAATTCATTTCTGGAATATCTATGCCTCTTGCGGCCAAATCAGTTGCAATTAATACTTGACACGTACCATTTCTAAATTTAATTAATGCCCGTTCTCTATCTTTTTGCTCCATGCCTCCAGAAAAGCACGCATGACTTATTTTATTTCGCTTTAAAAAACGACTTACTTCATTAATGCTCTCTCTTAAATTACAGAAAATAATTCCTGGTTCATTGCCAATATGATGCAGCAATTGCAGCAAAGTTTTCAATTTATTTTTATCCGGCGAAACCACTGTTTTAATGGCTAATTTTGATCCTTTTTTTTCTTTTAAATAGTTTACAATGGTTGGCTTGTCTAACCTCACAAACCCCGGCACCTTAACCGCTTGAGTGGCAGACGTTAATATGCGCTTATTTATACCAGGCAATTGCATAATAATTGCTTTCATTTCTTCCTCAAAACCGTCCTCTAGAGACTTATCGAACTCATCTAAAATCAGTGTTTTTATGCTTGCTTTTGAAAACCTATCGCTATTAAAATGATCTAATATTCTACCTGGAGTTCCAATTAAAATGGCAGGATTGTGTTTAATTTCAATTTTGTCTTTAGACATGGGTCTGCCACCATAAACTGCATTTACTTTATAGCCAGATCCCATAGACCGAATAACTTGCTCTATTTGAATGGCTAATTCTCGTGAAGGCACCAGTATTAATGCTTGAATCTCATTAGATTCAGGGTTTAATACTTTTAATAGTGGTAATGAAAAAGCCAATGTTTTACCCGTTCCCGTGGGCGATAATATGATGGTATTTGTTGTTGTTTCGATAACAGAAACAGCCTCCTCTTGCATAGGATTCAAAGCATGAATATTTAATTTTTTTAAAATATCCTCTTGATTTTTAATGCTATTTGCCATAATGACTATGTCTTTTTATTCTTATTAGAATCTTCTCGTCGTAGTAATACCGTAACCGTTTGCAATAAGTAATTTGCTAATATATTTCAGCAAAGATAACCACACTAAAATGGGAATACTATCAAAAAATGGTTATTATACATTTCACTAAACTGTATCAATATACATGAGATTATGTCTATATAGACTTTTAAAATTAACAATAAAAAAAGCCCATCAAAACTGATGGGCTTTTGTAAAAATTGAAAGTATATGTATTAGATAACTTTAACGTTCACCGCATTTAATCCTTTTTTTCCATCTTGAAGATCAAATTCAACTTGGTCGCCTTCGCGAACTTCGTCAACTAATCCTGAAATGTGTACAAAGTGATCTTTTTCTACGCCTTTTTCTGTGATAAATCCAAATCCTTTAGCGTCATTGAAAAATTTTACTGTTCCTTTACTCATTGTAATGTAATTTAATTTATAATACTTATTGAAATGCAAAGATGGTGCCAATTATTGACATAAACGCATTAATTGTATTCTTTTAAATTTATTAGAATAAAAATGCAATTATTATTTGCCATACCTTTACAGCTATGCATCCACAAAACCCATATGAAATGCGCTATGATCTTAAAAGATTAGCAAACCACCACGCTGCTTTAAAAAAATATATAGTTCTAAATCCTGCTGGTGAGAAAACTATCGATTTTAGTATTTCAGAAGCGGTTTACGCATTGAATAAAGCCATACTTCTCGCAGATTTTAAGTTAAAAGATTATCAATTACCAACAGGGTATCTTATCCCTCCTATTCCGGGACGGTTAGATTATTTATTGCATGTGCGTGATTTTCTTTCAGAAAAATATAGTATTGAAACAGATTCGAAATTACGAGGGTTAGACATAGGTACTGGCGCCAATGGCATTTATTGCATCTTAGGAGTACAATATTTTAATTGGACCATGGTTGGTTCAGAATGTGATGAAAAAGCCGTAGAAGTAGCCAAACCTAATATGAATCAAACAAAATCATTACATGAAAATGTTGAGATACGTCATCAGGGGAATAAAAGCTTTCTTTTTAAGCAAATAATTAAATCAGAGGAATATTTCGATTTCACAGTTTGTAACCCTCCTTTTCATAACTCGAAAGAAGCAGCTGAAAAAGGATCCCTTAAAAAACTTGAAAATTTAAACGGTGTAACCAATGAAAACGAACTCACTTTAAATTTTGAAGGACAGGCTAACGAGCTTTGGTGCAATGGAGGCGAAGCCCTTTTTATAAAAAGATTAATTAAGGAGAGTGTTTTGTTTAAAAATCAAGTGAAAGTATTTACGAGTCTGGTTTCTAAAAAAGAAACACTCAAGAATGCAGAAAAGCAGTTAAAAAAAATAAAAGCGAACTATCATATTATCCCGATGTCTCAAGGAAATAAGAAAAGCAGGATTGTTTTATGGTGGTTTGATTAATATCTATATAACTAAAACAAAAAAGCCATCCTTATTAAAAGATGGCTTTTTTTGTTTGGTTTAAAGTTGCTTTTTTAGGCCAAACGTACTTTTACGGCACTAAGTCCTTTTTCACCCTTTTCAACATCAAAAGTTACATTGTCGTTTTCTTTTATATCATCAATTAGATTTGACGTATGTACAAAAATTTCCTCTTCAGAATCTTTTACTATTATAAAATCAAATCCTTTGGCATTATTAAAAAATTTCACAGTTCCTTCTTTCATAATAGTTACGTTATTAGTATTAATTAATTTGTTTATAAATTTTCTTATCATCATTTCAATTTTTTAATTATAATTTGAGGTTTGTTTGTTAGACTATAATTATTATATCTTTTTTCCTAATGCGCACAGCATTTTCGTATGGTCCCAAATAGCATGCGCCATACTTTTTTTAACATTATAAGGCATATTATATTCTAGTGCGGTATCCGATACAATTTTGGTTAAGTTTTTATAATGAATATGGCATACATCTGGAAGAACATGATGTTCTACTTGATAATTTAACCCGCCTATCATCCAAAATAAAATTTTACTTTTTGGCGAAAAATTACTTGTTGTAGCAAATTGATGTCTATACCAATCATCATTCATCATACCATTATTATCAGGAAGCGGAAAGTCATTCGCAGGCATAATATGTGCTATTTGAAACACAATGCTTACCAACATTCCGGTAACAAAATGCATACTTATAAATGCCAAGAGTATTACATACCATGAAAAAGGTAACATAATCATGGGCAGTATTAGTGCATACGAATAATAAAACAGTTTCCAGGCCACCATGCTAATAAGTGTTTTACTGTATTCATGTTTTTTGTCTAAAAAACCCATGCTTCTGTAGCGTTTTAACCTAACAAAATCTTTTGTGGTAATCCAAGAAATTGTTGATATGCCGTAGAAAAACCATATATAAATATGCTGAAACTGATGTACCCAATAGTGTTTAGCGTGCGGTGAAAAACGCAAGAAAAAAGGTGCATTTAAATCATCGTCTGCATTATCAATATTAGTATAGGTATGGTGCAAAACATTATGTTGTATTCTCCAAATGGTCGCATTGGCTCCTATAAGATTAAATGTATAGCTTAAAAGTGTATTAATTTTCTTGTTTTTGGAGTAAGAACCATGTATGGCATCATGCATCACGCCCATGCCTATTCCTGCCATACCAAATCCACTTAATATATACATAGTGAAAAGAAGCCCAACATTTGAAACCAAGCCTAAAGAAAGAGTTATTAACGGCACAAAAAATAGCGCCAACATAAATACCGTTTTAGTAACCATAGTTGTGTTGGCATTTCTGTTTGTATTGTTCGTTTTAAAATAGCGGTTTACTCGCTTTCTTAACGTTTTTGAAAAGTTTGAGTTTTTGTCTCGAGAGAATTTTAGATTGTCGATGCTTTTATTTTTTTGCTTGTTTTCTTTGCTTCAACGAAGCCTCACAACGTATCAAGTTCTTGTAACCGATTAACGTCTATTAAAAAAAAGAGAAAGCAAAAGATTTAATAAAATTGTAAGAAATTAAAAAAGAATGGCTGTCTAAATAATTAACACTGCAAAAGTAAGTTAAATATGCCTTGTATTGTTATAAAATGTGTTAAATAATTGATAATCAAATTTATATATGATTTTTATCTTGCACGCTTCCCTCCCGTTATTGTTTAGAAAAAAGTGATTTATTAACTATAAAGCATTAATACGAAGCAGGTTGCTCTTTACCAAGTATAATATCGCGTTGTGCAACAAATAAGCCTTCTTTTTTATCAAGTTTAAGAATTCTGTTAGGATTTGTTTGTTCTATCCGCTCACGACATTCGTCTTTTAATAACGGATCGTCATCAAAAACAAAGGTTTCAATTTTTTGTTCTGGTTTACCAGGTTCTTTAATAATAGGTAGAATTTGCTTTAATTCTTTTCCGTAAATGTAAGATCCTGGAACAAAAGTGTAAAACGTATAGCGACCATCGGCATCTGTTTTTACCCAGCCTCTGTGGTGCACGTAGCGTTTTTTATTTTGTCTTTTTAATTCAAAATTTCCGTTTTCATCAGTTTGATGAATAAATAATAATACGTTTTTTGCAGGCGTAACACCATCATTTTCATAAATGGTTCCTATAATTTTTAATTTATTAGATTTTGAAGCGTAATCCGGAATGGTATCCACATTATTCAAATCCTTTTCAGAATAGTCATAAATAGGGCTTCGTTTTTTATAATTTTCAGGCAATTTTTCTGCTATGTCTTGGGCAGAACTTGTTTGAATGCTACCAAAAGTAATTAAGATGCTAAAAAGAGTAATTAGATTTTTCATGGGGATGAATCTTTTAAGATGCTTAAAATTAATACATTAAACCAGAAATAAACAATAAACCTTATGAACGCTTCATTTTTACGACAAAAAGAAGTTGAAGGTTAAAATCTTCGTTAAAAACACAAATTTTAGATATTCGTAAATCTTTAAAAAAAGTGCGTTTTGTAAAAGTTCGATTTTACGATAATTAGCAAAAAAAAAAAAATATGACGCTTTTAAGAATATTTTGGGCTTTTTAAGCTTTTAAATTAATCTAAATACAGCGATTTTGCCACCTTTTTTAGTCAATTTGGGCTACAAAAATTAAAAATAGTAAGAAAAATTTCAAAAAACACCCTTTTTTAGCCCGCATCATGTCTACATAGTACGGGAAACCCGTAACGGGAAGCCCCGTAAACGCTGATATTTTTACAATCAAATTAACAAATGTTTATATTTTTTTACTAAATTAAAACAAATTAATTAATCCCTTTTAACTATGAAAACAAAATTACCCTCAAGCTCTATTTCGAGC
>NZ_JABDMV010000014.1 GCF_013001275.1 Flaviramulus sp. | reverse complement strand
AAAGGAAATAGCCGTTTTTAGAACTTTGCGCCAGCAATTAAAAAAGCGAGAAGGGATACCAAATCATGCTTTAGCAGATTTTATTGCACCTAAGGAAACTGGTAGAACTGATTATATGGGTGCGTTTTGTGTTGGAATTTTTGGAGCACAGGAGTTAGCAGATAGTTATAGAAAAAAAGAAGATGATTATAATGCGATAATGGCGCAAGCCATTGCAGATCGTTTTGCTGAAGCTTTTGCTGAATACCTACATAAACAAGTGAGAACCAAACATTGGGGATATGCAGAAAATGAAGATTTAACTAACGACGATTTAATAAAAGAAAGTTATAAAGGTATTAGACCAGCACCAGGCTATCCTGCATGTCCAGACCATTTAGAAAAAGAAACGATTTGGGAACTGCTTGAAGTTGAAAAATTAATTGGTGTAAAATTAACTGAGAGTTTAGCGATGTGGCCAGCGGCGGCTGTTTCAGGATATTATTTTGGAAATCCTGAAGCCAAATATTTTGGTTTAGGTAAAATCACAGATGATCAAGTGACGGACTATGCCACTAGAAAAGGTATTGAGAAGAATAAAGCTAGGAAGTGGTTGCACCCAGCGCTTGCCGAAGAGTAAGCATGCGTTAGTGATTGCAGTGGAAAGCCCACAGCGAGGCACGAGTGAGGACTTGCAGCGAAAAGCGCGACCCTTGTGGGAACGCCAAAAAATAAATTATAGATACTGATAAATTCAGCATAAATGAAAGTAACAGATCACATAAAACAAGCAAACGGAAAAACTTTGTTTTCGTTTGAAATTATACCGCCACAAAAGGGTAGAAATATTCAGGAATTGTATAATAATATTGATCCTTTGATGGAGTTCGCGCCACCATTTATTGATGTAACAACGTCTCGTGAAGAATATGTTTATATTGATAAAGGTGAAGGGCTTTTGGATAGAAAAATTACTCGAATGCGCCCGGGAACGGTTGGTATCTGTGCTGCGATTAAACATAAATATAATGTGGATACTGTGCCGCATGTGTTATGTGGTGGATTTACAAAGGAAGAAACAGAATATTTGTTGGTAGACTGCCATTACCTCGGCATTCATAATGTTATGGCGTTACGAGGTGATGCTATGAGTCATCAAAAATATTTTGAATGTACTGAAGGTGGCCATAAATATGCGACTGAATTGGTTTCGCAAATTCAAAATTTAAATACTGGAAAATATTTGCATGATGTAATTGAATCGGAGCATAAATCTGATTTTTGTATTGGTGTTGCCGGTTATCCTGAAAAACATATGGAAGCACCATCTTTACAATCTGACTTAAAACGATTAAAAGAAAAAGTTGATGCTGGGGCAGATTATGTGGTTACTCAAATGTTTTTTGACAATAATAAATATTTTGAATTTGTAGAAAAAGCAAAATCTGTTGGAATTAATGTGCCAATTATTCCTGGTATAAAACCTATTGCAGTAAAACGTCATTTGCAATTATTACCTCAAGTTTTTAAAATAGATTTACCAGAAACTTTAATTAACGAAGTTGAAAAATGTAAAGATAATAAAGCGGTTCGTCAAGTAGGAATTGAATGGGCTGTAAAACAATCTGCTGAATTAAAAAAAGCAGGGGTGCCAGTATTACATTATTACTCAATGGGTAAAAGCGATAATATAAAAGCCATTGCATCGCAGTTGTTTTAAATATTCCATTATTTTTGCTCCGTAAAACCTATTTATGAGGCAATTACTTTTTGGTATTTTTTGTGTTGTTTGTGCGTTTTCCTATAGTCAGGGAAAAACGCATACTTCATATTTAGATGCTAATTATTTTAAAGGAAATATTGCGCTACATAATAATGATATTCTTCATTTAATAAATGGCCACCCAGAAGGTGTTATTTTAAGTTGGAACAAAAAAACTTTTGGTTTTGAACAATGGGAACAACGTTTTAACTATCCTGATTATGGGGTTTCTTTTATATATCAAAACTTAAAAAATGATGTTTTAGGAAATAATTTTTCGCTTTACGGTCATTATAATTTTTATTTTTTAAAGCGGAATTTAATGTTTCGTATTGGTCAAGGAATTGGATATAACACAAATCCTTATGATAAAAATGATAACTTTAAAAATGTAGCTTTTGGTTCTCGTTTTATGAGCAGTACATACATGATGCTTAATTATAAAAAAGAACGCATTTTTAGTGATTTTGGATTACAAGCAGGTTTTTCTTTAATTCATTACTCGAATGCTAATGTAAAAGCTCCGAACGCTAGTACAAATTCTATAACTTTTAATTTAGGAGTGACCTATAATTTGGATGATGAAGTTCTGGAATATCAAAATACTCTGGAGGAAGATGATAAGAAATTTAAGCAACCTCTAAAATATAATATTGCTTTTAGAAGTGGTGTTAATGAAAGCGATATAGTGGGAAGTGGGCAATTTCCATTTTATATATTTTCGGGATATGTAGATAAACGAATTAATAGAAAAAGCGCTTTACAATTTGGAGCGGATCTGTTTTTTTCAAATTTTTTAAAAGAACTTATATATTTTAGAAGTGTTGCATTTCCTGAAGAAGATGTATCTGGTGATGAAGATTTTAAGCGTGTTGGAGTATTTGTAGGACATGAATTATTTGTTAGTAAAACATCGTTTATTACACAGTTAGGGTATTATGTTTATTATCCTTTCGATTTTGAAGGAAGAACTTATTTTAGAATAGGCTTAAAACGTTATTTAAATGATAAATGGTACGGTGCAATTACCTTGAAATCGCATGGCGCAAAAGCCGAAGCTGTTGAAATTGGAATTGGTATAAGGTTATGAAAAAACAGTTATACATAGTATTTTTAATCTTAATTTTTGCTTGTGATAGTGAAAATGCCGGTGATTGTTTTCAAAAAGAGGGAACAATCATTCAGCAAGAAATTATCGTTGCTAATTTTGATAAGATTTTTGTAAATCGAGATATTGAATTAATTATAGAAGAAGGTCCGACTCAAAAAGTAGTAATCGAAACAGGTAAAAATTTAATTAATGATGTAAGTGCAGCAGTTGCTAATGGAGAACTTACCTTAACCGATAATAATACTTGTAATTATGTGCGTGATTATGGAATAACTAAAGTATA
>NZ_JABDMV010000004.1 GCF_013001275.1 Flaviramulus sp. | reverse complement strand
GATTTAATATCACCATTTAAAAAGTCTTCAACACAAGCATCCGTGTGTTTTATAAATTGATTTTTAAGCATGTTACGGAAACCTTCTTGTTTCATTTTTTCCATAAACAGGCTAACCATTGGTGCAGTTTCTCCAATAATTCCACTATCTAATAAAAACACAGCGCCTTTACCGTCACTTTGTTGAGCAGGAATTCCGGTTGCCTCAATATTATCTTTAGAATTGATAAGAATTGGTATGCTTAAGTAACTATTTAACGGATCTAATCCGGAAGATTTACCATGAAAAAACGATTCCATTTCAGAGAAAATAGATTTTAATTTCAAAAGCTTTTCTCTCGTTAAATTCTCTAAAACTGTAATTTTATTCTGTGCGTATTTATCATAAATTGCAGCAACTAAAGCACCGCTACTTCCAACACCATAACCTTGCGGAATAGAAGAATCAAAATACATTCCATTGGCAACATCTACTTTTAAAGAATCAACATCAAAAGTTACTAATTTGTCATCTATATTTTCAATATAATCAGCAAATAATTTTAAACTTTTATTAGATTTAATAGCACTAATTGATGGGTTTTCTTCTGTTTTTAAGGCACCTTTATAAAAGTTATAAGGAATGGATAATCCTTTAGAGTCTTTTATGATTCCGTACTCTCCAAAGAGAAGTATTTTAGAGTAAAAAAGTGGTCCTTTCATGTATTAATCCTGATTTGGAGTATAAAGTTACAATTGTTTTGCACCAAAACCAATATTGTCGCAAATATAATGTCCATTTTGACAATATGCAACTAATTCATTCTTAATGAATTTCAAAACATCTTTGGTCTCAATTTCTGGATATAATACATGCACATTGGCGCCAGCGTCTAAAGTAAAACATATTTTAGAACCCGTTTTTTCTCTGAACGCCCAAATTTTATTGATTATTTCTAATGTATTGGGTTTCATCAATATAAAATAAGGCATACTAGTCATCATCATCGCGTGAAGCGTTAAAGCCTCGCTTTCGACAATTTCAATAAACCTGTCAACATCACCTGTTTTTAAAATTGTAATTAGTGTAGCTAAATTTTCATGCGCTTGTTTAAAACGCTCCTGGGCAAAAGGGTGACCGTGCATTAAATTATGCCCAACAGTACTACTTACTTGTTTTTCACCTTTATCAACAAGCAAAATTGAGTCTTGATAATTTTTAAAATTATTATGAACTTCGAACGGATATTTTAATCCATATAAATCAGAGCTTCCTTCAATATAGTCATGTTTACCCCAAACTACTAAACTACCTTCGATACTTCTGCATGCACTTCCTGAACCTAATCTTGCTAAAAAGGAAGCTTTATTAATGAAATAATCATCAGACATATCACCAATAAGATCTTTTTCAATGCTCATTAAACACAATGCTAAGGCGCTCATACCAGATGCTGAAGAAGCGATACCGGAACTATGCGGAAAAGTATTTGAGGTTTCAATTTTAAAACGATAGCTCTTTAAAAATGGGAGATATATTGTAATACGTTCAAAAAATGTTTTGATTTTAGGTTTAAAATCGTCCTTTTTTTCACCATCCAAAAAAACTTCAAAAGAGAAATCTTCAATACTTTCTTTTTTTGAAAAAGTTAAACTTGTTGTGGTTTTACAATTGTTAAGTGTAAAACTGATTGAAGGATTTTCAGGTATTTGATGTTCCTTTTTCCCCCAATATTTAACCAATGCTATGTTACTTGGAGATGACCATGTAAAGCTACCTCTGTTAACAGTTTTTAAATGGGGTTTTGAAATGAATTCTTTTACTATCATAGCAACTATTGTGCTGACAAAGATAATAACTTTACCATAGTTTTATAGTTTCTTGCGGTTGCTGTTATTTTTAATTTTCTTTCAAAAAAATTGTTATTAAACTTTGTGTTACCATAGCCTATTGAGCTATGAAAATAAATGCAACTATTGGCTATAACAAACTCCTCTTTTCCATAAGATAATTTAGAGATTTCTTCAACCAATTTTTTGTCGGGAATAGCATATAATAACATAAAATAACTTTCTAATTTTTTTACTTCACTAAATGGACAATCATCAAAAATTTTTTGGAATTCTTTGGAAGAAAGAACTAGCACGGGGACATCAAAACCAAAGTGTGTTTTTATACTTTTATGAATACTTAATTCTATTTTTTGTGTATCACTTTCTCTAGATTCAAAAATCACATTTCCACTTTGAATATAAGTTTGAACATTTATTAAACCTGATTTAGATAGTATTTCTCGAAGTTCGGCCATAAGAATCTTTTTTTGACCGCTAACGTTTATACCTCGAAGTAACGCAATGTAAGTTTTCATTTATTTTGAAATATTTTGTGCAGCAATAAAAGCTCCTGTCCATGCATTCTGAAAATTAAACCCGCCTGTAACTGCATCTATATTTAAAACTTCGCCAGCAAAATACATGTTTTTATTAAGTTTACTTTCAAAAGTTTTAAAATTGACTTCTTTTAAATTAATACCTCCAGCAGTTACAAACTCTTCTTTAAAAGTACTTTTACCATTTACATTAAAAATTGCTGTGGTTAGTTGAATTGCTAACGCCTCCAATTGTGTTTTGTTCAAATCTGCCCAACGCGCATCAATGTCTATTGTTGAGGCCAATACTAAATTTTGCCACAATCGCTTAGGTAATTCGAATTGAGCCGATTTAAAGACTGTTTTTTTTGCTAAATTGTGCTTTATCGCTTTTAATTTATCTAAACAATCTTCAAATGATTTTCTAATAAAATTAACTTCAATTACAAATTTATAATTTCGTTTTGCTAATTCTAAAGCTCCAAAAGCAGATAATTTCAAAATTGCCGGCGCACTAAGCCCCCAATGTGTAATTAGTAGCGGGCCTTGGCTATATAAATCAGTTTCAAGAACTTTTACCTCAACATTTGAAGCAACGACACCTGGAATTTCTTTAATTCGATTATCTTCGACGTTGAACGTAAAAAGTGAAGGAACCGCATCTACAATAGTATGCCCTAACTTTTCTAAAAGTTTCCAAATTTTTGGGTTGCTCCCAGTTGCAATTACTATTTTATTTGATATAAAATCACCCTTTGTAGTTTTTATATGATAGTTTGAATCAACTTTATCAATAGATTTTACGGAATGATTCATTAATATATCAACATTATATTTCTGAGCTTCTGAAACAAAACAATCGATTATTGTTTGCGAGGAATTGGAGATTGGAAACATCCTGCCATCTTCTTCAATTTTTAATTCTACTCCTCTTTTTTCAAACCATTCGATTGTATCGCCAGTCATGAATT
>NZ_JABDMV010000102.1 GCF_013001275.1 Flaviramulus sp. | reverse complement strand
GTATGGTACTCTTAACTGATTTAAGTCCTTTAAATATTGTTTTAATGCAATTAAAGCTGCGATTTTAGCTTCTTGTTCTGTGTTTGCTTTTAATGCTTCTGGCGAATAATAGTTTTTTACAAAATGGGTATCAAAGTTCCCTGATTTAAATGCTTCGTGTTCGCATACATATTTACCAAAAGGTAATGTGGTTTGAACACCTTCAACTTGATAGTTTTTAATGGCATTTATCATTAGTTGAATAGCCTCTTCTCTTGTTTTACCATAAGTAATTAATTTGGCAAGCATTGGGTCGTAATAAATAGGAATATCCATGCCTTCTTCGAAGCCGTTGTCAACTCTAATTCCTTTTCCTTCTGGTAATTTATAAATATCTAAATGGCCAACACTTGGTAAAAAATCGTTTAAAGGGTCTTCTGCATAAACACGCAACTCTAATGCGTGACCATTTATAATTAAATCACTTTGTTTTATTGTAAGCGCTTCACCTCGAGCAATTTTTATTTGAAGCTCCACCAAATCAACTCCAGAAATCAATTCAGTAACAGGATGTTCTACCTGCAAACGCGTATTCATTTCTAAGAAATAAAAATTATGATTTTCATCTAATAAGAATTCTACAGTTCCCGCGCCTAAATAATCACAAGATCTTGCTACTTTTATAGCTGCTTCACCCATTTCTTTGCGTAATTCTGGAGTAATAATGCAGGAAGGAGCTTCTTCAATAACTTTTTGATGTCGGCGTTGAATACTGCATTCACGTTCAAAAAAATGTAAAACATTATTGTGACTATCTGCCATTATTTGTATTTCTATATGACGAGGTGAGGATACATATTTTTCGATAAAAACAGAGCCATCTCCAAAGGCTGAGGTTGCTTCACTAATGGCCCGATTCATTTGTGATTCTAAATCACTTTCTTTTTCAACAACTCGCATGCCTTTTCCGCCACCACCGGCCGATGCTTTTATTAAAATAGGGAACCCTATTTTTTTTGCAATTTCCTTAGCTTTTTTCACATCGGTGATGGCTTCGTCTATGCCGGGAACCATTGGTATGTTATATTTTTTAACAGCTTCTTTTGCAGCCAATTTGCTTCCCATAATTTTTATGGCTTTAGAACGAGGCCCAATAAAAATGATTTTATTTTTTTCGCATAATTCAGCAAATGCAGCATTTTCACTTAAAAAACCATATCCTGGATGAATGGCATCAACATTTAGTTTTTTTGCTACTTCTATTATTTTATCGCCTTTTAAATAACTTTGGTTTGATGGCGGTTCGCCAATACAGATTGCTTCATCGGCAAACTTTACATGAGGCGCATTTCTATCAGCTGTAGAATAAACCGCTACGGTTTTAATGCCCATTTTTTGAGCAGTTTTCATAACGCGGATAGCAATTTCTCCTCGGTTAGCGATTAATATTTTTTTCATCTATGTAGATCTATTTGCTTTTAATAATTACAATTAATTAAGTTCATTTTTATATTCATTCAAATTCAATTAACAATTGATTTTTTTCTACAGCGTCACCTTTTTTTGTTGTTATAGATTTGATTATTCCATCTCTAGGAGACGTAATAATATTTTCCATTTTCATAGCTTCTAAAATCAAAATTGGATCATCTTCTTTCACTTCGTTGCCTTCAGACACGTTAATTTCTAAAATTAATCCGGGCATGGGAGCTTTAATGGAATTCACATTTTTTACTAGACTTATATTGAGTCCCATTTTTTCTATTAACAAATTTAAATCATTGAAAACAATTGTTTTATATGTGTTATTGTTAACTTTTACTTTATATGTTTTTTTATTAAAATTTGATCCTGAAATTTGAGCGTTATATGATTTGTTGTTTTGAAGGATGTGAAATTCGGAAGCAGATATTTGAATGGCGTCTAATTTAGTGGCATCTGCCTCGGTAAATTCAAAATCAAAAGTATTATTTACATTAATCTTAAATTTTTTGCTCATAGTTAAAATATTGATGGAAAGTAAATATAAGAATTATATACACTAAGTATTATATAAAAATTTGTTTCTAAATGCTTTAGTTTATTGAACAATATTTTTATTTGGATGGACTTGTAATATATAATCAATTAAATAAACGCTTAATTATTTCGGCGAGATGTGTTTTGATGATTTTTAATAGCTTTTCTAGATAATAGAACACCAACTATTAAGGAGGCAAATGCACCAATCCAAATGCCAGGAATGAAATCTATAAATAAGAAAAAGTCATACGCACCATGGAAAAGAACTGCTAAAAATAAGCCGGATAAATTTAAGCTTATTCGATTGTTTGAAAATTTAGCTTTTCCCATAAAGTATCCCATTAAAATACCGAAGGTTGCATGAGCTGGTACTGCCGTAAACGCTCTTATAAACGCTACTTGATAACCGCCTTCTATAACATAGAAAACATTTTCGGTAGCGGCAAAACCCATAGAAACCATTAATGCATAAACAATGCCATCAAAAGGTTCGTTAAAAGCATTGTTTTTCTGTGCGAAATATCTAATTATTACATATTTACTAAACTCTTCAGTTAAGCCTACCACAAAAAAAGCTTTTATAAATTGCTGAAAAACACTTGTGTGATTTGTTAGTGGAACTAAAATATCTAAAACGTAATAAAATATAGTTGTTATGAATATGCTTACTATGGCTCCTAATAAAAAATTATATAAAAGTAATTGTTTGGGTTCTTTATCGTATTTATCTTTAAAATAGATATATAGAATAATAATTAATACAGGAGCAATGGCTACAAATAACAAGCTCATTTAGGCTAATGTTTTTTTAATTTCTCGTAGAACAAATTCGTAATAAGTTTTGTTGGAAGGCACAAAATGCCCGCTATTGTTTTCGATAGTATCGATTAAAATTTGAAAATCATCTAATGAAACTAATTTTAAAGCTTCAACTTCTGATTCTTGGGGTTTTAATTCAGAAATCTCAACTTTCAATTCAACTAAAAAAGTGTTGTGGAACTCGTTATCAATAATTCCATTTTCATAGGATTGAAAACATTCAAAAACACCAACTTTCAATAAGTCACTTTGTAAAATTTTTAAGTCTATTTCTTCCTTTGTTTCTCGAATTGCAGCTTCTTCTGCTGTTTCTCCCGCATCAATATGGCCTGCAACTGAAACATCCCACATTAATGGACATATTGTTTTTTTTGCAGAACGCTGAGATAATAAAATTTCACCTTTTATATTATAAAACCAGATATGTGCCGTGTGGTGATAAAATCCTTTTTGGTGTATAACACTCTTTAATTCCGACTTGCCGGTGGGTTTTCCTGTGTTATCAACAATATCTATATATTCATCCATATTTAAAAAAAAAGCCTCTATTAAGAGGCTTGAATATTATTTGAAATAACTAAACGTTTCACCCTCCTTTATATTAAGCAGTGTTTCATAAATCAATTTAATTACATTTTCAACATCCGTTTTATGAACCATTTCAACCGTGGTATGCATATAGCGAAGTGGTAATGAAATTAAAGCGGATGCTACACCACCATTGCTATACGCAAAGGCATCTGTATCTGTTCCGGTTGCTCTTGATAGAGCAGAACGCTGAAACGGAATTTTTCTAGCTTCAGCAGTATCAGTAATTAAATCACGTAACTTTTGTTGTACAGCAGGCGCATAAGCCACTACCGGACCAAGACCAATTTCCAAATGACCTTCTTTTTTTCGTTCAATCATTGGAGTAGTAGTATCGTGCGTAACATCAGTCACAATAGCCACATTAGGTTTTATAGTGTGCGTAATCATTTCGGCACCTCGCAACCCAATCTCTTCTTGAACCGAGTTGGTTATATAAAGACCGAATGGTAATGTTTTTTTATTCTCTTTAAGTAAACGAGCAACTTCAGCAATCATGAAACCGCCCATTCTGTTATCCAAGGCGCGACATACAAACTTATCGCCATTTAAAATATGAAACTCATCAGGATAGGTAATAACACATCCCACATGAATCCCCATTTTTTCTACTTCGGCTTTATCTTTGGCTCCAACATCAATAGTTATATTATCAGGTTTTGGGGCTTCCTCTTTAGCTTTATTACGAGTATGTATTGCTGGCCATCCAAAAACACCTTTAATAATGCCTTTTTTAGTATGGATATTCACAATTTTACTTGGTGCTATTTGGTGGTCGCTACCACCATTTCTTATAACATAAATAAGACCATTATCTGCAATAAAATTAACATACCACGAAATTTCATCGGCATGCCCTTCAATTACAACTTTGTATTTCGCTTTTGGGTTAATTACGCCAACAGCTGTTCCGTAAGTGTCTGTAATAAATTCATCAACATACGGTTT
This sequence comes from Flaviramulus sp., assembly GCF_013001275.1. Taxonomy (GTDB): domain Bacteria; phylum Bacteroidota; class Bacteroidia; order Flavobacteriales; family Flavobacteriaceae; genus JABDMV01. The sequence continues at coordinate 7,508 of NZ_JABDMV010000102.1, read as the reverse complement.
AAGGTAATCCATCCATAATTTTTGCCCTGTCCATTCATAGCCAGTTGGTGCTGCATTATTTAAATATTTTGCCAAAAAGTCCATTGACTTTTTGTTAAGAATGCTCTTGTTTGCCATTTATCAAATTTTTCCACTAAAATAAATAATATAAATAGAAAAAAATGGTTTACACAGTGTAAATTAGTAATTTTGGCATGTTAAATGCTCCAGTGTTTTATATATGAACTTTTTAAAATATATATTCTTAATACTTCCTACTATTTTGATTGCTCAAGAACATGAGATTGAGCAAGATTCTACTACAGTAGAATATTTGATAATTGAAGGCGATTCAGTTCCTCGCACCACTATTAATTTAGATGAAGTGATGTTGCTGCATAAACTCAAGTTTGATAGCAGAAAAGATCGCATAAGATATTTAATTTTACGTCGAAAAACCATTAAAGTATATCCGTATGCAAAACTTGCTGCAGAGCGATTAGATTCAATGAACTCAAGAATGGCTACTTTGAAAAAAGATAGGCATAAAAAACGTTACACAAAGCGTGTACAAAAGTATATTGAAGGCGAGTTTTCCGAAGAATTAAAAAAGCTAACACGAACTGAAGGACAACTTTTAGTAAAATTAATTCATCGTCAAACCGGAACAACGGCTTTTGATCTCATTAAAGAATTGAGAAGTGGATGGCGTGCCTTTTGGTATAATACAACCGCGAGCATGTTTGATATATCATTGAAGCGTGTGTTTGATCCTTTAAACGAAAAAGAAGATTATTTAATAGAAGATATTCTTCAACGTAATTTTCAAAGCGGTGTTTTAGAGCGCCAGAAATCATCGTTAGATTTTGATTTTTACGATTTAACCAATAAGTGGCTACATTCCGAAGACCTTAAAGAGAATTAATGCGTATTCAATCACCTTTTGAAGAGAAACTAAATGCCATATCGCATGCCATTGGTGCATTATTTGGTATTGTTGCGTTAATAATGCTTATCGTTTATAGCACGAACAAAACGGATTGGAGTTTATTTAGTGTAATAGTTTATGGCATTTCAATAATAGTATTATTCACGGCATCTACATTTTATCATGCTGTAAAAGGGGAACGGCGCAAGCATTATTTTAGAATAGTAGATCATATAAGTATTTACTTTTTAATAGCAGGAACTTATACACCCGTTTGTTTAATTTCTTTAGAACCTAGTTTAGGATGGACACTCTTTTGGTTAGTTTGGGGTATTGCCGCGTTTGGTGTTGTGTTAAAATTGTTTTTTACGGGTAGATTCGAAATATTTTCCACTTTATTATATTTGGTTATGGGCTGGCTTATAATTTTTGATTTCTCTAATTTGGCCAATACTATTGGGGATAACGGTATTTTGTTGTTGTTTGCAGGTGGTTTGTCTTATACTGTTGGCATCATATTTTACGTCATTCAAAAAATACCTTATAACCACGTAATTTGGCATTTGTTTGTTTTGGCTGGAGCCCTATTTCACTTTTTCATGATATTTTTTTACGTGATATAGTATGTTAGAAACTAAAGCAGCATATACACTTTCAGATTTCCAACTTCTCGAACAATTAGCCGAAACTATTTGGCGAGAGCATTACACACCAATTATTGGTGAACCTCAAGTAGATTATATGCTTGCTAAGTTTAATACAGTAAAAGCTATTGAATCTCAGATTAAAGAAGGATCACAATTTTATTACATGCTTTATAAGAGTATCCCGGCTGGTTATATGTCATTTAAGGAAGAAGGCGACTATATGTTCCTGAGTAAATTCTATGTCAAAAAGGAGTTTAGAGGAAAAAAAATAGGAAAAGCATCCTTAAAATTTATAATGGATGAAGCAAAACGACTCGGTTTAAAATCTATTTACTTAAATGTAAACAAATTCAATACTGCTTCTATAAGTGCCTATGAAAAATTGGGCTTTATAAAAACGAAAGCAATGGTTACGGATATAGGAAATGGATTTGTTATGGATGATTATGAAATGAAGAAAGATTTAAATTAGAGTATTAGTTGTTTAAAAACGCTTTAAATGTTGTTCCCCAATTATTATTATTAGTATTGTTTTCTTTTCCTTCATTAGTTAGCAATGAATTTTGATCGTTAGTATTTCTATTAAACAACCAAGCTAATGTAGGTGTTTGAGTTATTTTTACAGCATTTAAAAAATGTTCTACGGGCATTAATTCACCTGAATTAATAACACCAACCTCTCCAAAAATAAAAGATAGATTTTTAGCTTTTATTGCAAACAATCTATTCTTGATTTCACTTTCAGTAGAGGTCAATAGCCATTTTTCATAGGCATGTAAATCAAATACAATATTGTTAGTATTTGCTAATAAATCAGCCCCTTTTTCAATTATGGCAGCTTCGCTTTGTCCTTGTTCATTACCAGGAACTACAATTATATTATTGAACCCTTCTACACTTCTCAAATTTAACACCATATCAGTTTGGTCATTAAGCCAAAGTTGATGGCTATATCCATTGGCATTATTAAAATGATAAGGTTCATTCCATAATTCTAACCAAACATCTGGTTGATCTTTAAACTGTTCAGCAATAGCTTTCATTTTTAATTTATATAAATTATAATACTGCTGGTCCGATGGGTTTAGTCCGGTAAATAAAGTTTGACTTCCTGCTTCATCTACCCAACCAAATGGGCAAAGAATCGTTACTATGTTCTGTAATCGGTTAACATCCACAATATTTTGTAAGGAATGTAAAAAGTTTCCTTGAGAGTCTTGAATAGCATAACCTGAAATAGGCTGCTCCCTTAAATTACCGATAAATTCTCTAACAATGCGAATGTTCCAATTCGAATATAGTTCCTGGTTTGCAATACCAAACGTATTTAAGGTATTTACACCATTGATATTTAAAATCGCTCCATTTTTAAGAATATCGCCATCTAAAACAGAGTAGGTGTTAACTATGATTTTAGTATTTGATTCATCGGAATTACAACTCACAATAACCAAACACAATAAAACCTGAATCAGTGCTATTTTTATAAATTTTAATGCCACTGTAAACTAAATTAACTTTCTATAATTTCCTTATACTCCTCAAAAAAAGCCTCAAACACACTCATTTTTTGGTTAAAAAACTCCATAACAATACGCCAAGTATTTTTATTGTGTATGGATACTTTTTGGTCTAAATAAACATAAATTCTAGAAATTTCTTTTTCATTATTCAAAAAGTATTCCTCTTCAAAAATGGAATCTGGTAGGTATTCATCTTGTAAAATAGATTTTAAAGCAATTAGCTTTTCCCAGTATTTAATTCGATTTTCAAGATCATCTTCGATATCTAATGCTACTAGAGCGCTACTGTTATCAAAATGAAATTTAAAGCTAAGGCCTTTTAGTTTGGTGTTGTATAATATCCATTTTCTTGGAAATGATTTCCCGAAGCTTGTCCAAAACTCTTGTCTTAGTAGGCGAGATTCTTCTTTTGAAAACATGCAGTGTATTAAATAAAATAAGCAATTACTACTCCAAAAATAATTGCAATGAATTTTGATAAATTAAACTTATGTCCTTCACCACTTTCAAACAAAATGGTTGTAGATATATGAAAAAATATACCAATAACAATTGCATTAATACTATGTGCAACAACTTCTGGTAGATTCGCAGTGTTTGATATAAGCGTTCCTAAAGGTGTCATAGCTGCAAAAACCACTAAAAAAGCACCAATTTTAAATTTGCTGAAACTAGATTGTAATAAAAACAAAGTTATAATGGCTGCAATAGGTATTTTATGAACCAATACACCATAAACCATATCGTTATGATCGTGTATGGGAAATCCTTCTAAAAAACTATGTATACATAAGCTTATAAAAAGCAACCAAGGGAAAGCGGTTTCGTTTTTATGTATGTGTACATGTCCATGTTCGGCACCTTTCGAGAACAATTCTAACACTATTTGCAACAAAATACCGCACATTATAAACAGTCCGGTTTGTTTAGTGTCTAAATGACTGTATACTTCTGGTAAAAGTTCAAAAAGCGTTAATGCCAATAAAAAAGCACCACTAAAAGAGAGGAGAAGTTTGGTATTCCAAGTCTTTTGTTTTTTCGAGATAAAAGCCAAAACAAAACCTAATACTACTGCCAGTAAGGGAAATAAAAATTTATTCATTCAAAAAAAATAATTCAAAACAGTGAAAATAATAAAATGACAATAACTCGTCTTATTTAAAAATCATAACTAAACGTTCCGATGTTTTAGCATCAAACTTATGCAATTTATAATCGCCAAAAACATCAAGTAAAAACACTTCAGCTTGCTCAAATAGCACTTCAAAATCATTTAAAGTCAATGCACGTACACGTTCCTGAAAATTATAATCATCACCGTTCGCTGTAAAAGTAATATCTTTTATAATATATCCATCTTCCACGTAGCGTTTTAAGTGAAATTCTATATCATCAACCTTTTTAATCTCTTCAGGCACCAAATTAGCAATTACAAAATCAGCATTCATAAAATCAATAACACCAAACCCAAGCTCATTTAAATTAGCTTTAATCGCTTTAATGGTTTTTAAATTATCATCATCATGCTCAAAATACCCAAAGCTGGTAAACAAATTAAATACCGCATCAAACTGTTTCCCAAAGGGTTTACACATATCATGCACTGCAAAATGTAATCGGTGATTTTCAAACTGTTTCGCAAAAGCAATGCTATTTTCGCTCAAATCGGCGCCGGTAACATCGTACCCAATTTTGTTTAAATAGCGGGCGTGGCGGCCTTTGCCACAAGCCAAATCTAAAACAGTGCCACCTTCCGGAATATTCAAATACCCAGTAAGTGTATCCATAAAAGTCTGTGCTTCGGTAGCGTCTCTATCCTTATATAGTGTATGGTAAAATGGCGTATCAAACCACGAGGTAAACCATTTGGTAGTATTGTCAGTCATAAATTTTTGTTGGGGTTACCCCGAAAAATATCGGGGTCAGGCTTTACGCTGTATCTTTCTTGTGCTTAACTTGTTTCAGTATCTCATCAAATGTATTTAATACATTATAATTTGTCTTATAATCAAATATCTAGTTTGCACAAAAAAGGATGTCGCTACAATCCTTAACCCAAATTATCAATAAACGTTATGTTTGCCGTAAAATTACGTTATTTTTGCAATCTATTAGACGTAGACGAATAAAATGGAAGAAAATTTCAATATGGTAGCCAAAACACTTTTTGGCTTTGAGGATTTATTAGCAAACGAACTTACCCAACTCGGGGCACGCGATGTAAAAAAAGGTATTCGTAATGTTTCCTTTTTGGGCGATAAAGGCTTTATGTATAAATGTAATTTAGCATTGCGTACGGCCATTAAAATTTTAAAACCCATCCACTCGTTTACGGTGAATAGCGAAAAAGATTTATACGATAAAATCTATAAAATGGAATGGTCGCAGTATTTAAAGCCAACAGGCACGTTGGCGGTTGATGCTACTATTCATTCCGATTTGTTTTCACATTCCTTATATATCGCACAAAAAACAAAAGATGCTATAGTCGATAAATTCAGGGATACCGATGGGCAACGTCCAAATGTCGATTTAAAATTTCCAGACCTAAAAATAAACGTGCATATCGACAGACGAAAATGTACTATTTCATTAGATTCTTCGGGTGATTCTTTGCATAAACGCGGATACAAAACGGCCACTAACATTGCACCAATAAACGAAGTACTGGCAGCAGGATTAATTATGTTATCTGGTTGGGACGGACAAACCGATTTTATGGACCCCATGTGTGGTTCGGGCACCATGCTAATAGAGGCGGCCATGATTGCTTGTAATATTCCACCAAACTTAATGCGAAAAGAGTTTGCTTTCGAGCGTTGGCAAGATTGGGATGTTGACTTATTCGAAAAAATTGAAGAATCGTTACTGGGAAAAACGCGCGATTTTCATCATAAAATTACAGGGTATGATAAAGCACCAAGTGCGGTATCCAAAGCCCAAGAAAATGTAAAAAACGCTCAATTAGAAGATTTTATTGAAGTAAAACACGAAGATTTCTTTAAAACCCAAAAGGGTGGCGACGAAAAACTACATATGGTATTTAATCCGCCCTACGGCGAGCGATTAAATATCGATATGGAAGAGTTTTACGCCAACATTGGCGATACCTTAAAGCAAAACTACCCAGGCACCGATGCTTGGTTTATAACTTCTAATCTAGATGCCTTAAAGCATGTAGGATTACGACCTTCAAGAAAAATACATTTATTTAATGCCAAATTAGAATCACGATTGGTTAAGTATGTGATGTATGAAGGCAGTAAGAAGGGCAAGTATATGAATAAGGACTAAATTCCGGCCTTTCCAATGCATTTAAAATAGATTTCAACAGAATTCTCTTAAATTAAACAGTCATTTCGAAGAAAGGATGACCAAAGTAATCGTATGATTTCTTTCCGAATTACTAGGAATAAGGAATGAATATGTGGTAGTAAGTTTCTAATATCTTACAGTATCAAATCTAACTTTCATATAAAAAAACTTACAAATAAATCTATTATATTCATTAAAATAGACAAAGTGTTGTTTTTGCAAGATGAAATACATATCATTGCAAATAATTAACCTAGACTAGTTAATTTTCTTCACGCTTTGTTGGGTCGAAAAAAGACGAAATCTTTAAAATAGCCCCAATGAAGAACATTACACTAGTAGTATGTCTATTATGTGCTACACATTTAATTTATTCTCAAGAAACCATTCCTACCTCAGGAGGGGAAGCCACAGGTAGTGGTGGCACTTCTAATTATTCTGTTGGTCAATTAGTGTATACTACTAATTCTGGCAGTGGCACAGTAACTCAAGGCGTACAACAAAGCTTCGAAGTATTAACATTAAGTAGTCCAGAACTTACCACAGTAAATATTTCCGCAGTTACTTATCCCAATCCCACATCAGATTATATCATTTTAAATATTTCAGATAGTACACTTAGTAATTTAAGTTATAATCTATATGATGTTTCTGGTAAGCTTATTTCGAATGGTAACATTACAAATTCAGAAACACTAATAAAAATGTTAAGCCTCGATTCGGCAGTGTATTTACTTAAAGTAAACCAAAATAATCAAGAATTAAAGTCCTTTAAAATCATTAAAAACTAACCTTAACCAATCATGAAGAAATTTTACACAATTTTAGCGGCGGTTATAATAACGGCAATAAGTTTTGCCCAAACGCCGGAAAAAATGAGTTACCAAGCTGTTGTAAGAGACAGTGGCGATAATTTAGTAGCTAACCAAGCCATTGGCATGCAAATAAGTATTTTGCAGAGCACCGCAACAGGAACCGTTGTTTACGCAGAAACCCAAACACCAACAACCAATATTAATGGATTAGTATCCTTAGAAATAGGTACAGGAAGCGTTGTAAGCGGCGATTTTGCGACTATAGATTGGTCTGCTGACACATATTTTATAAAAACAGAAA
>NZ_JABDMV010000139.1 GCF_013001275.1 Flaviramulus sp. | reverse complement strand
TCGGGTTTGATAAACTTTTACCAATGAATACGGGTGCAGAAGCTGTAGAAACGGCTTTGAAACTTTGTAGAAAATGGGCTTACGAAGTAAAAGGAATTGATGAAAATAAAGCTGAAATTATAGTTTGTGAAAATAATTTTCATGGAAGAACAACAACAATTATTTCGTTCTCAAACGACCCTATAGCTCGAAAAAACTTTGGGCCTTACACGAAAGGATTTATAAAAATTGAATACAATAATTTAGATGCTTTAGAGACCGTTTTAAAAAACAATCCAAATGTTGGAGGATTTTTAGTAGAACCAATTCAAGGTGAAGCGGGAGTTTATGTTCCAAGCGATAATTATTTAATCAAAGCCAAAGCACTTTGTGAAGCATACAATGTATTATTTATTGCTGATGAGGTGCAAACCGGAATTGCAAGAACAGGCCGATTATTAGCAACTTGTGGTAACTGTTCGTGTGAAAATAAAAATTGCTCTGATACTCCAGATGTAAAACCAGATGTTTTAATTCTTGGAAAAGCGATAAGCGGCGGTGTGTATCCTGTTTCTGCAGTTTTAGCAAATGATGATGTTATGAAAGTTATTAAACCAGGAAACCACGGAAGCACATTTGGTGGAAACCCTGTTGCAGCAGCCGTTGCTATGGCAGCACTTGAGGTTGTTAGAGATGAAAAACTAGCTGAAAATGCTTTTATATTAGGTAATTTATTTCGAAGTGAATTAAATAAATACATTGAAAAAAGTAGTATAGTTAGCCTTGTTCGTGGTAAAGGTTTGCTTAACGCCATTCTTATAAATGATTCTGAGGATAGTGATACTGCTTGGAATATTTGTTTAGCGTTAAGAGATAACGGCTTACTTGCAAAACCAACGCACGGTAATATTATTCGTTTTGCGCCGCCTTTAGTAATGACAAAAGATCAACTTTTAGATTGCGTTAGCATTATAGTGAAAACTTTAAAGGAATTTGAAAAGTAATAACATACCATTGGGCGCAATTAAACAATTCCGCCCAATGGTTATTAAAAAATTCCTAATATAAAGATAGGTAAAGATTAAAATCTATTCAGACCAAATACTGTATCCTGTCCCGGTTTTTATTACTTTCCAGTTTCCAGTAGGCGTGTAGGCTCCATCACCAATTTTAACTATAAGGGAGCTATCAATTTGGGCCACATAGTATCCTGAAACACCATTTTTAGTCTCTATAACCTGCACGTTACTTGTGGCGTTAATCCCGAGTTCTTTTCTAATAACAATCAATTCATTTATTGCTTTTTTAAGAGAACCTGTTGAGTCGGTGAAAAAATAATGATATCCCCAAATCATAGGAATTCCTGGATGAGTTAATAAATAAACATATCCTTTTGTTAGTTCATTGATGTTTTTTGAAAAAATATTGTCACAATCAGTTCTGTTTATGCATCCTGTATCATGGTTATCCAAAAAAGTAATCGACTTATCTCCATATCCGTCGATACTAGCTAAGGAGGCATTGCTATCCAGTACCGAATAATTTTTATTTATAATGGCATCACCTAGTTTATACTTTAAGGAAAAATCAAAAGCAGCAGATGCTTTTGTCATTGTTGCTGAAGATGTAAATTTTGTATTATCAATCCATGTTTGTAAAGCAGTAATATTCCCATCCCAATATTCGCCAACTGAAAAATAATAGGAGCCAGATTGATTGTATTCTCCAATGTATTTGGCTGGAAAACCTTTTACAAAATCGTAACGCCAGGAATCAAAGCCTAACGCTTTTAATCTAACTAAGTAATCTTTAATCCCATTCTGAACATCTAAATTTTTATGGTTTAAATCTCTAGCACCACCCCAGCCTTCACCTTCGTCAAAATCACCACAGGGTTTAGTGCCAAATGCGTCCGGGTTAGTATAGCCTTCATCATCTTTACAAATTGATTCACAAGGCCATGAAGGTTCTGTAAAATCTGTCCAAGTTTCAGTTCCAATACGATGATTAATTACAAGATCTGCAATACCATGCATTTTTCTAGATTTCATAAGCGTAAGCAATGAAGTTAACTGTTCCTTCGTGCCATGTTCTGAATTAAAATCAAACAACTTACGTGGATGATAGCCCATGCCTTCTCCTTCACTAGAAGGTGGAAGCCAAAGAGCATCAATATGCGCATTGGAAAGCTCTACAATTTTATCGTTTACAAAATCATAATAAGATGGATAGTTATTAATTTTTGAGTCCGTATAACTGTCCCACCAAAAGGCTTGCATCATCACATCATTATTGGGGTTGTTATCGGCATAAATACTCGTCCCTTTATCTATTATGACCTCAGCCTCTTTTTGAGGGTTGTTTTCATCTTTACTACATGCGGATGCAACAATGACTGTAATTAAAAATAATAATATTTTTTTCACTTATTAATTTCTCCTAAATATAAATTAATTGTTTTGCATCTGCTCCATCATTTCTTGAGACTGTTGCATAAGCTCATCCCAACCTACCGTAGATATTCTGTAAATTGTCATTACCAAATAAAGCAAGTTTATTAATAAAATAACCAAAGCAACAATCTTTGCGGTGTTCATCGCTTTGACACTTGCAGGTTCATAATTTTCTGGATTGAGCTTTGCAGCATTTAATTTACTATTTGCAATAAAAAATGCGATACCAGCAAAAATAAACCCTAAACCGCCAAAACAGCAGCATAAAAGACCTAAAATAGCTAATACATAAACAATAGTTGAGTTGAGTTTTTGTTGTTCCATGTGTGAATGTTAATTGATTATTTTAATTGTATAACTTGTTATAATTGTTGCGACAGTTAAAACCGCTATCGCACCAATTACTTTGTTTGAATTTTTAAATTTAAAGAAAATATTTAATCCGATGTAGATAAAAAGAGCAATTAAGCTATAAATAGCCGGATACATTTGAAAAGCATCTATAAAATTGCCTTGAAAAATAAGTAAAAGTGACCGCTGAAAACCACAGCCCATACACTCAAAACCAAAAAGTGTTTTATTTAAACAGGGGAGCATCAAATCTTCCATACAATATTAAATATGAATTATTTAAGGCTAAAATACTAAAAGTGGTTTAGGAAAATAACAAACTGGATTAATTATTTATTGCGCACCATTATTTTCTTGGTAAAACTCTGTTGGTTTGAAGATTTAATTTTTACAACATAAACACCATCACTAAATGATTTTGTGGAAAAATAAAATTGATTGTTATCAGAATTTATGTGTTCAGTTAAAACTTGTTTTCCTGACACGTCAAATACTTGTATACATTTGATAGATAAATTATTTGGGTTGTTAAGTTTTAATTGAGAGATGGTATTATTTTGAAATATTTCAAAATTAGCAAATGTTTCAGTCTCATTTCCAATACTTAATACGCTTTTTGCGAATGTAACTTCAAAACGATCATTATAAACACCTTCATCCACAGTAATATCAAAAGTACCGTTTTTAACATCTGTATATGAGTTATCTAGGTTATCGAAAATATAAACATTAACATTCTGAGGAATATTTTTAATTTTATGAATTTCTATTTTAAATTCAGTATTATCTTTTGAAGCTTTTAAGCCCAAGGGTAATCGGGTAGTTTCATCATAATTAATAGACTTTATAACCAATTCCTTCTCATCTGAAATTAAATAGGCGTCAGAACTTAATTCATTTATATTAATGCCATCAAAAAAGCGATTGTACTTATAATTATCCGGTGTGGACTCTCTAAATGCTATTACGTTTTCTTTAAAAAAGGTATTATCAATATGAGTATGAAGTCTTATTTCAGGAATTTTTGCTGGATTATTTAAAATGGTTTTATAATCGATTCCATTATGAGACATAGCGACAATTTCATTTTTTGTTGACTTAGTTTTTGATTTATTATTTTTCCAAAAGATAGAGCCACTGCCGCTAGTTGTTGAATCCTCAGGTAAAAAAAGTCGCATAGAATTTTCAAAAACAACGTTCCCACCAAGCCCATTACTTTGTATTACAAATCCTTGTCCAACGGCTGCAAAACGCCTTTGATTGTTTCCACTAAAGTCTGTAGTGTTACCTGATGTAGTGCCGTTAACACTTCCATCCCCATTATAATTTTCAAAGGCTGCGCTAGTATAAGTACCATTATCCATTAAGTCTCCTAATGGTCCCGGTATATACGTACCATAGCCACCTTGATAATATTCTAAGTAATGTGAGTTTGTTTGTTTTTGTTCCCAAAAAAATATATCACCGCTTATTACAGTAGTTGCTGCTGTACCGCCATCAATTACACCAGTATTTGCAATAATAAATAGTTTTAAATCTAGTGCAGAAGGGTATGGGTTTCCTGTTAAAGTTTCGGCAGTATTTGCTGTTCCAGAAGATGGTTGATCGTCAACACCGTCAAAAGCACAACTAATTGTAATAGTACCCGTATTTGGTCTTCCTCTAAAATCTAAAACATTGTTAACATTAGGGCTTCCTTTTAATGTAAATCCATAACCAGTGCCAGCATCGCCAGTATCAAAAATTTGTTTCCAACTCCAAAAGCCTTCGGCATCTTTTAAGGTATATAACCAATAATTTGAAAGTTCTGTAGCCGTTCCTTCGTAAGCTGATGTAAATTGATAGGCACTGGAGCTTACATTAGTTAAGTCCGTATCGTCTGCAGGATCATGGATGTTAGAGCCATTAAAATTAACATTTGCTTTTGTAGTGCCGTCAACACTAACTCCTACAGGCGAGCAAAAGTAATTGTATTCATAAACATCTGTATTTTGGTCTTGGTAAATTGAAAGTTCTCCGGCATCCGAATTTTTTGTGTCTGTATTTTGAAGTAATTGCGCATCTCCTCGTAAATAAAAATTAGACGACTCCGTTTCAAGTCTAATGTCATCATTTACAAAAATGGCAATATCTCTTGAATACAAATAACTATTATCTCCAACATATAAATCTTGGCAAAAAAGCAAATTTGCAGAAAGTAGTAAAAATAAGGTAAACTTTTGGGGCATTATAAATTCTACTTATTTTAAAAAACAAATATATATTTTATTTTGCCTGAAACCTAAAAAATAGTGTATTTTATCGTTTTTATATGTATTTTATCGAGTAAACTAATATTTTTATTATGAGTTTTAATTGTTATTTTTAGTGTAATTTCGTCTTAAAAATACGTGTAATATGAATTATTTAAACTATTTTTTAATTATTATCGGTGCCATAGTTGCTATGTATGCTAAAACAGGCACAAATCAAAATCAATATGTGCTTATAGGAGGAATCGTTTTACTAATGATTGGAATTTATAGGATTTCTAGAAATATTAAGAGTAGATCTTTAAAAGATAATGATGAAGGAATTACTAAAGATGATTAGATATGAAATTTAAAATAGGCGATCAAGTTTTAGTTTTAGACGAAGATTTATCTGGTGTTGTAAAAAATATTGAGCAAGACTCGGTTTCAATTGAAACAGAAGATGGATTTTTGATTGATTTTAAAAGTAGTGATTTAGTAAAAAACGAAAGTAAATCTATAAAAGCGCAGCTATTTACTCACTCTAATATCGATTCTGTTATAGGTGAAAAAGAATCAAAAAACCGAAAAACACAAACAAAGAAGAAGCCTAAGGAGCGATTTGAGCCTACTATGGAAGTTGATTTGCATATCAATCAATTAGTTAAATCTTCCAGAGGAATGAGCAATCATGATATGCTGACACTTCAATTGGACACTGCTAGAAAACAACTAGATTTTGCTATAAGAAAGCGTATTCAGAAAATAGTATTTATTCATGGAGTAGGTGAAGGTGTGCTTAAAATTGAATTAGAGTATTTATTTGGACGATATAATAATGTTAAATTTTACGATGCAAACTATCAGAAATATGGCTTAGGTGCCACTGAAGTTTATATTTATCAAAATATCCCTGTTAATTAAAAAGTAGGAGTGACTTTTCTGGAGCTTGAAAGTACACTATCGCTTAAAGTACCAAAATCCAATGCTTCTTGTGATAAAAATGATAAGCTCACACCATTTGCAATTAATGATACTGTATAAGTTTGTATAATGGTATGTTCTCTATAAGCTGTGGCAACTACAGTTGTAGCTACGTCTGGGTTTAAATAATCGGCGCCAACTTCGCTATTGGTAATATCATTAGCTGGGTTTTTGTCTTGTGAGTCGTTTTCCTCATCACGTGTGTCTACACCGTCGCCATCATCATCGGCATCTAAATAATCAGGAATAGAGTCACCGTCCGTATCTTGAGCATCGTCAAAAACACCATCACCATTGGGGTCTGGATTTTCATCTTTCGTTAAAATATTATCGCCATCATCATCCATATCAATATAGTTAGGTAAACCATCATCGTCAGTATCATCATCCTCTAAATCGCCATTTCCGTTTATATCTTCAAGCAAAGCCAGAACATTGTCGTTGTCATCTTCAACCAGTACCGTATTAATTTCTGCAGTACATGAACTACTTTCATCCAAAGTTATATTTACATTTGGGGGAATATCGCTGCAAAATAAATCATTTGGTAAAGTCGCGTCACTATAAGTTCGGTAAAACAAAGTAGCAGATTTATTTGTACTAAAAGTATTGTCATCTCCTACTTTTAAAATAGACGCTAAGGTATAATTGCTTATGAAAATTGATAATGATTCTGATGGGTCTTCTTTTGTCTTATATAATACTAAATCTGATTCTCCGCAGGCTTTAAACGTATCTCCAAAATCTAATTCTACCGTAATTATATCACCATCATCACAAGAATAAACATTTAATAAACTTATAGAAATAAATACAAAAAATAATTTACGCATTGAATTAAAGATTTAAGGCAAAAATAATGGAATTGTTATTTATAACGCAGTATATTGATAATAATTTTATTTGAAGTATTTTTGGACTCCAATTGCTCGTAAAAACAAAAAAAACTACTAGCCATAAAATAAAATAGTAAATTTATGAAACACGTGTATTTTGATAATGCCGCGACTACACAAATGAGAGATGAAGTTATTAATTCGATTACCGATGTTATGAAAAATAATTTCGGAAATCCTTCATCTTCACATAGTTTTGGCAGATCGTCTAAATCTTTAATAGAGAAATCAAGAAAAACTATCGCTGGTTTTTTGAATGTTTCTGCAAGCGAAATAATATTTACATCTGGCGGTACCGAAGCAGATAATTTGGTGTTAAAAAGTGCAGTAAAAGATTTAAACGTAAAGCATATAATTACTTCAAAAATTGAGCATCACGCGGTATTACATACTATATGCGATCTACAAAAAGACTATCATATTTCTGTAAGTTATATTAGAGTTGATAGTAATGGCGTAATAGATTTTTCACAATTAGAGTCATTATTAAAAACGGAAGAGAAAACTTTGGTAAGTTTAATGCATATTAACAATGAAATTGGAAATATTCTTGATATAGAAAGGGTTGCGAATGTATGTAAAACAAACAATGCCTTATTTCATACTGATGCCGTACAATCCATTGGACATTATAATCTGGATTTAAAGGAAATTCCTGTTGATTTTTTGGCTGGAGCCGCACATAAATTTCATGGACCCAAAGGAATAGGTTTTGCTTTTATCAGAAAAAATTCATTATTAAAACCAATAGTAGTAGGTGGAGAGCAGGAGCGCGGATTAAGAGCAGGTACTGAGAGCGTACATAATATAGTAGGCTTAGAAAAAGCTATGGAATTAGCTTATAATAATTTAGATAAAGAAACATTATACATTAAGGATTTAAAGGCGTATTTTATAGATAAGATAAAAAGTAACATTCCCAATGCGACCTTTAATGGTCATTCTGCCGATAATGTTAAAAGTACCTACACACTTGTAAATGTTTGTTTGCCTGTATCATCCAAAAAAGCAGCGATGTTGTTGTTTCAATTAGATTTAAAAGGTGTGGCGTGTTCAAAAGGAAGTGCTTGTCAAAGTGGAAGTTCTCAAAGTTCACATGTCTTAAGTGAAATATTAAATGATGACGAATTACAAAAACCTTCTTTACGTTTTTCGTTTAGTATATATAATACTAAAGACGAAATAGATTATGTTATTGAAGTACTAAAGGAGTTTATCGACTAGTTAAAACTTCATCGTCGTTCTTAAATTAAACACACGAGGTGTTAAATAATTAGGAATAGCATATTGACGCTTGCTATAAACATCGCGCACCCAAGTATTTGTAATTGAGTTTTGCACATCGAATATATTAAATATTTCAAACCCAAAAGAAAGTTCTTTAAAGGGTTTTTTCCAGCCGTTACTGAATTGTTTTTTACCGTCAACTAAAACAAATTGCAAGCCTAAATCGGCTCGTTTGTAAGCGGGTAATCTATTCTGATACTCATAAGGATCTGCATAACTAGGAGAGCCTCCAGGAAGCCCAGTGTTATACACAAGGTTTAAATATAATTTTAAATTTGGCACATTCGGAACATAGTCTTGAAATAGGGCTGCAAATTTCAAACGCTGATCTGTAGGTCGTGAAATATATCCTCTATTATCAATATTTTCTTCGGTTTTTAAATAACCAAAACTAAACCATGATTCGGTTCCTGGCACAAATTCACCATTTAGCCGCATGTCTAATCCGTAAGCGTAGGCTTTCGCGTTATTAGTAGCGCGATATCTTATTCTCACGTTTTCTAAAGTATACGGATTAACATCACTAAGTTTTTTATAATACACTTCCGAAGTGAGTTTAAATGGTCGGTCCCACATTTTAAAACTATAATCGTTCCCCAAAACTAAATGAAATGATTTTTGAGCTTTTACATTTGGTTGAACAATACCATTCGCATCTCTTAATTCTCGGTAAAAAGGGGGTTGGTAATACAATCCAGCTGCAATTCTAAATATCATATCTTTTTCCCAATAAGGTTTAATCGCGAATTGTGCTCTTGGGCTAAAAACAGTTTGATTCGTAGAGGATATATTATTGCCATTAACAGACCAATTATGCATCCTTACTCCAGCATTATACCAAACATCGTTTACCCCTAAAGTGGAGCGTTTACTCCACTGAGCATATGCTTGTAACCGGTTTATTTTGGTACTATTAGTGGCGCGTACATTTTGAAAGGGTTCTAATGGACCGCTATATGGTAGATATGGTTGCTCGTTGGTTGGTGTCGATTTTGGTGGCCTAATTGAAAACCCTGCAGAATCGATTACTTCCCATTCAACTAATCTATCTCTAATATCTTCATTAGTATATTTTACAGACCATTCAATTCTATTATCTTCAATTTTAAAATCTCCTTTGTGTTCAATATTGGTAATCAGAGCATCTAAATCATTTCGTCCATGGTTTAATTGGCTTCCAACGCCCTCGCTAAATTCTACTTCACCTAAATTTTCGTCACCGATATTTGAATTTACTTCACCCAGCCTATATTGTGCCAAAATATCAAAATATTCTTCTTCAGTTGTGTGATATGCTGATGCAATTAATTTAAGGGTTAAGTCGTCGTTTGCAAAATACGAGCCTTTAAAAGCACCAAATAATGTTTGATATCTGTCTTTTTCTTGTCCGTCGTAAAATACTAATAATGCTACGGGGTCCGTGAGTGTTCCAAAATTTGTTTGACGTGTTTGCGGTTCGTAACTATAGGTGTTCAACGAGCCATTACCTAAAAAACTTAAATGGATTTTATCTGAAAATTTATAGGTGAAATACCCTTGTAAGTCGGTAAATGATGGCTTAAAATTTGTTTCGGTTTCTTTAGCGTTTACTAGCAAACTATTATCGCGATAGCGCATTCCAACAATCCCTGATAATTTTGAATCTTTACTAATGTTTTCAATTGAAAAGCCGCCACCCAATAAACTTAAATCGGCATTAACTTCAAATTTGTAAGGGTTTTTATAAGTAATATCTAAAACGGAAGATAATTTGTCACCGTATTTAGCTTGAAAACCACCAGCCGAAAAATTCACATTTTGCACCATATTTGTATTAACAAAACTTAATCCTTCTTGTTGACCAGAGCGCACCAAAAATGGGCGATACACTTCAATGCCATTTACATAAACCAAGTTTTCGTCGTAATTCCCACCGCGTACTGCATACTGTGTGCTTAATTCGTTGTTGTTACTAACTCCGGGTAATGTTAATAGTAAGTTTTCAATACCTGCATTTGCTCCCGGAATTTTTCTAATTGTCTCCGGATTTAATGTGATAATGCCTTCAACTTCTTTCCGTTTACTGTTGGTGATAATTACAGTTGCTATTTGCTCAAAAGAGGTGCTCATAACAGGATTAAACTCGAATGCTTCTCCGTTTTTTAAGTTAAATGTACTCACCACTTTTTTGTGTGAAATATGAGTAAATTCTATTGTAACATCTTGGTTGGCGGGTATTGATAAAATATAAAACCCGTTTACATTTGATTGTGTGCCGTTGGTTTCAGTTTTTATATTTACGTTTTCAATAGGTTGCTTGTTTTCATCTAGAATGACACCTTTTACTTTTGCAGTTTGAGAAAATCCTATAGAAATTATAGCTAAAAATAAAAAGATGGTAATTGAAAATTTTGCTTTCAAAGGGATTTCAGGTTTATTTTCGGTAAAATAGCGCTTCAAAAGTAGAATTATTTCCAACATTATCAGTAACAATCACCTTTAAATTATTTTTTGGTTCAGTAATTACACCATCATTAAAATCGTGTGTAAGTGTTTTGGTTTTATAATCGTATTCCATTAAAATCCATTTTCCATTCACCGTTGCTCTGTAATTTGATATACCAGATTCTTTATCATCAATCTTAACTTTTAGATATCGATACTTACTTATCCATTGCCCATCTTTAAAATTTATTGGAGAGATTTTCGGTTTTATAGTGTCAATAGCCAAAGCATATTTCCCTAAAGTTTTTGTATTAGCGATTAATAAATTCGCTTTTCGCTTTGTATTTGTATAAAGCGGATAGTTTTTGTAACCTACTAATCTCGCAATATATAGTTTACCTATATCGGAATCATTATAGTTGCTTACATCGTAACTAATTGTGAAATTCCTCTTTGCTGGAACAATATCATCATGAAGTAGTAGAGTGTCATTTTTCACATCAAAATCAAGATAAAAATCTTCATAAAACGTGTTTTTGTAAAAATCTACAGTTACTTTTTCTTTATTTAAATGCGTAGATTGGTCTGACTTGATAAAGTATGGAGTTGTTTTTTTTACTGAAGTATTAGGCACATTATTTTTAATGCCCTTTATATTTATGGTTACCCACGATTCGTTATTTTTATAATCTGCCACTCGTATTTTATAAACTGAATTGGTGCTGTCTTCAATAGATAAAAAACCATTATTTACATTTTCTTTTATAATACTTAAAGGGTTGTTTATTTTGAATAATTTCTGAATTCGTTTTTTATTCTTGGCATAATGTTCATAATCAATTAACTGATTAAGATGCTTTGTTTCATTGAATGAAAACCGTTTAAAATCTATTTCAAAATTTAGATTACCATTCAGGAAGGATTGAATATTGTAAACACCATTGGAATTAGCAGCTAAATCCTGTCTGTCAATAGTTTCAATCCCAAATCCTATTTGCCCAATAGCTTCAATACTTTCAACGGTGTAATCGCCATTTATTTGTGGAATTAATCTTAATTTTTGTTTTTGGTTACTGTTATTTATTACTGAAGATTGATTTAAAGGATAGGCATAAACAGATTTAATTATAGGGTTCGTGCTATCTTTCACATCAATTCCAAAAAGCATGGGATTTATAGGACGTTCTTCTTTGTCACGAATTTCATAATGTAAATGAGGTCCACCAGAACCTCCAGAATTACCGCTAAACCCAATAAGGCTGTCTTTTAAAACAGTTAAGCTTTCTGCCTTCGGAAATAATTCTATTTGATAGGATTCTTTTTCGTATTGATGTTTTTTCACATATGCTTCAATATCTGGTGAGAATTTTTGTAAGTGAGCATAAACCGTTGTATATCCATTTGGATGAGTAATATATAAAGCTTTACCATAACCAAAATGAGATACTTTTATTCTGCTTACAAACCCATTTGCAGAAGATTTTACAATTAACCCTGTTCTGCGTTGCGTTTTAATATCCAAACCCGAGTGAAAGTGGTTTGAACGAAGTTCGGCGAACGTGCCAGCCAATACTATTGGAATTTCTAATGGGTTGCTAAAATAGTCTTGTGGATAATTATTTTGTGCGCTTGTAAAAAACGAAAAAAGTAAAAAAAGGGCAAGGATTAATTTCATAAAAATGTATTACTGCTAAAATATTAATTTGGAATGAATGCGCAAAGTATATAACAAAAATCAAGCCATTGTATTGTATTTAAATAATTCCAATTGATTTTAAAATTTTATGATAAAACAATTGTAAATTATACATAGGTATGTTAACTTTGTGAGATAAGTATTGAAATTTGTAAATGAGTAGTATTGAAGATATTGCCGATTCGTTAGAAAACAAGATTAGTAAAGTATTACACAAACTTGAGCTTTTAAAGCAAACTAATTTGAAATTAACTGAAGAATTGGAAAATTCAAGACAAGAAATTCAATCTCAACAAAAGCATATTGCCGGTTGGGAAGAAAAGTATGAAGCTCTTAAAATGGCAAATTCAATATTGGGTAGTGACGAAAATAAAAGAGATACTAAGCTTAAAATAAACGCGTTAATTAGAGATATTGATCATTGTATTGGTCAGTTATCAGATTAAAGCAACATAAATTGAATGTCAGAAAAGCTTAAAATAAAGCTGTCTATAGCTAATAGGGTATATCCTTTAACGATTGAAGCAAATCAAGAAGAAGGATTGCGCAAAGCGGCTAAGAATATTGAATTTATGATTAAACAATTTGAGCAAAGTTATTCTGTTCGAGATAAACAAGATGTATTAGCCATGTGTGCTTTGCAATTTGCATCACAAGTAGAACAGAAATCTATTGATAAAGCGAATGTAAATGAGCATGTTGAAGAAAAGCTAATAGCTTTAAATGATTTGTTGAATTCTCATTTAGTCTCTTAAAACGTTCTTTAAAATAAACTAAAAGTTACTGCCTGCATTGGTTATTTTTTTTGATAAACTCAACGTTAATTCTTTAAAAAGGGTGAGTTTAAGTTGTAAAAGCAAGCTGCCTTGAGCAGATCCTTGATCAGCTTGTTAGCCCTAAACTTGTTTTTAAGGAGTTTATACAAAACTTTATACTGGTGCAGGCTTTTTTATATACATAAATCAACTAAATTAAGATGGATAACTCAATTATATTTGCAGTAGGCGGAGTTATATTAGGGCTAATAATTGGCTTTATTATAGCTAAAGCACTCGAAAAAAATAACGCCTCCAAGCTTGTAAGAGAAGCAAAAAAAAGTGCTACTTTAATATTAAAACAAGCTAATAACGAAGGCGAAAGCATTAAAAAAGATAAATTACTTCAAGCAAAAGAAAAATTTATAGAATTAAAATCTGAACACGAGAAAGTAATTTTATCTAGAGATAAAAAAATTGCAGAATCGGAGAAACGAGCACGTGATAAGGAATCGCAAATTTCTAGTGAACTCGCTAAAAGTACTAAATTAAATCAGAGTTTAGAAGACAAAATAAAAGACTACAATCATAGACTTGATGTTCTTGATAAGAAGCAAGAAGCCGTTGATAAATTACATAAAAGTCAAGTACAGCAATTAGAAGTTATTTCTAGTTTATCTGCTGAAGAGGCAAAAGAGCAATTAGTGGAATCTTTAAAAGGTGAAGCTAAGAATGATGCGATGGCTTTCATTCAAAGTTCTATAGAAGAGGCTAAATTAACCGCGGAGCAGGACGCGAAGAAAATTATTATTAACACAATACAACGTATAGGTACGGAAGAAGCCGTAGATAATTGCGTATCTGTTTTTAATATAGAATCAGATGATGTTAAAGGTCGAATTATAGGTCGTGAAGGACGAAATATTCGCGCCATAGAAGCTGCAACTGGTGTAGAAATAATTGTAGATGATACGCCGGAAGCAATAATTTTATCTTGTTTTGACTCTGTACGTCGTGAAATTGCAAGATTGTCACTACATAAATTAGTAACCGATGGTAGAATACATCCAGCACGAATTGAGGAGATTGTAAAGAAAACTCAAAAACAAATAGAACAAGAAATAATTGAAGTTGGTAAGCGTACGGTTATAGATTTAGGTATTCACAATCTACATCCAGAACTTATTAAAATGGTAGGGAGAATGAAGTATCGTTCTTCTTACGGTCAAAACTTATTACAACACTCACGTGAAGTAGCAAAACTTTGTGGTGTGATGGCTGCTGAATTAGGATTGAATCCGAAATTAGCAAAACGCGCAGGCTTACTACACGATATTGGAAAAGTTCCAGATGCAGAAGCCGATATGGAAACCCCTCACGCTATTTTGGGTATGCAATGGGCTGAGAAATTTGGTGAAAAAGATGAGGTTTGCAATGCTATAGGTGCGCATCATGACGAGGTAGAAATGAAATTTTTGATCTCTCCAATCATACAAGTCTGTGATGCTATTTCTGGTGCTAGGCCGGGTGCAAGACGACAGGTTTTAGATAGCTACATTCAAAGATTAAAAGATTTAGAAGATATTGCGTTTGGTTTTGTTGGAGTAAAGAAAGCTTACGCTATTCAGGCAGGAAGAGAATTAAGAGTAATAGTTGAAAGCGAAAAAGTAGATGACCAAAAAGCTGCCGATTTATCCTTTAGTATTTCTCAAAAAGTGCAAACTGATATGACTTATCCAGGACAGGTTAAGGTTACGGTTATCAGAGAAACTAGAGCAGTAAATATTGCTAAATAAAAAACACATACAACATTAGATAAATAAAATAGCCTCAAGAAATTGAGGCTATTTTATTTTCGAGGATGATATTTCTCAATCACTTTAGTTAAATGTGTTTTATCTAAATGCACATAAATTTCAGTTGTTGTTATACTTTCATGCCCAAGCATTAATTGTATCGAGCGTAAATCAGCATTATTTTGTAAAAGATGTGTTGCGAATGAATGCCTAAAAGTATGCGGTGAAATGTTTTTTTTAAGACTAATTTTTTCAGCTAGTTGTTTAATGATTGTAAAAATCATGGCTCTTGTTAATTGCCTTCCTCTGCGATTTAAAAACAATGTATCTTCATAACCCGGTTTTATATTTAAATGATTTCTTATACCATTGCGATAAATATTAATATATTTTTGGGTGATACCAACTATAGGAACAAATCGTTGTTTATTGCCCTTGCCAGTTACTTTTATAAAACCTTCATCAAAAAATAA
>NZ_JABDMV010000129.1 GCF_013001275.1 Flaviramulus sp. | reverse complement strand
GGAACTAATAGCATACCACTTCCACCTTCTTTAAAATATGTAATTCCCTCTGTCCAACCACGTATTACTCGTTGTAAATTAAACGAAACACCTTCAGCATCACTTTGGTCGAATACCGAACCACTAGTATAGTATCCTTTATAAGCAACAGTCACATTACTTGTTGTATTTGGCTGTGTGCCACTTCCTGGATTATCAATAACATAATATAAACCAGAATTACTTTTTTCGGCATTTAAACTATTGTCAGAAATAAATTTTTGAATTTCTTCATCGTTTAAAGTAACATAATCAATGGGATTGTCTTTGCCACAAGATGTGAAAAAAATTAATGTAATGGCTAAAAGTGCGTATTTCATAGTTTATTTTTAGTTGACAAATATAATATGAAGTTATTGTTGTAAGACTAATATATTGTTAAATTTCATATAAAAAAACCACCTTGTTTTTACAAAGTGGTTTCGATTTATATAGGATGCTGATTTATTTCAGCGCGTCAACTTATTTTATCATTTCGTAGCTACGTTTGATAAAGTTTGTTAATTCTTCCCCTTTTAATAAGCCTTGAGATAGTCGTGCTAAATCTAATCCTTGGGTTATTAGTCGCTCTTGCTTCTTTTTGGTTTTAGTACTTAAAATTTCACTTACCAATTCAGAATTTGTATTTACAACTAAGTTGTACATTTCTGGCATATTCCCCATACCAAACATACCGCCACCTCCGGTTTGTTGCATCTCTTTCATACGACGCATAAATTCGGGTTGAGTAATAATAAATGGACTCGCATTGCTATCCATAGCTTCAAGTTGTACCGTGAATTTTTCAGATGGGATTACTTCTTTCAGCAATTCATCTAAAGCTTTCTTTTGGTCTTCATCTAACTTAGAAATTGTAGTATCGTCCTTCTTTATTAAATTGTCAATATGATCGCCATCAACTCTTGCAAAAGAAATATTCTCTTTTGTAGTTTCTAATTTTTGAATTAAATGCGATACTATTGGCGAATCTAAAAGTAACACTTCGTAACCTTTAGCTTTCGCGCTTTCAATATAACTATGTTGGGTGTCTTTATTAGAAGCATAAAGTATTACCAGTTTGCCATCTTTATCTGTTTGATTTGCTTTTATTTTATTGAAAAGCTCTTCATAGGTAAAGTATTTACCTTCAACGGATGGATATAATGCAAAGGCATCAGCTTTTTCAAAGAATTTTTCTTCTGACAGCATCCCGTATTCAATCACAATTTTTATGTCGTTCCATTTTGCTTCAAAATCTTCACGGTTATTATTAAATAGTGATTTTAATTTATCGGCAACTTTTCTGGTAATGTATGATGATATTTTTTTAACCGCACCGTCAGCCTGTAAATACGAGCGAGATACGTTTAATGGAATATCTGGCGAATCAATTACACCGCGCAACATGGTTAAAAATTCAGGAACGATACCTTCAACATTATCAGTTACATAAACTTGATTTTGATAAAGTTGAATTTTATCCTTCTGAATTTGCATGTCGTTCGACATTTTAGGGAAATATAAAATCCCAGTTAAGTTGAACGGATAATCAACATTTAAATGAATATTGAATAATGGCTCTTCAAATTGCATTGGGTACAATTCGCGGTAAAAACTGCTATATTCCTCATCCTTTAATTCGGCAGGTTGTTTTGTCCACGCAGGATTTGGGTTATTAATTATATTATCAACCGTTATTTTTTTATGCGGCTCGGTAGTTTCTTTACCGTCTTTATCCTTTGTGGTCTTTGGAGTAAAGTCTGGATCATTTATTTCTTTTGTTCCAAATTTAATTGGAATAGGCATAAACTTGTTATACTTCATTAACAAGTCTTTAATTCTTCCTTCTTCTAAAAACTCTGTAGAATCTTCAGCAATATGAAGTATAATCTCTGTACCTCTTTCTTTTCTTTTAGAAGCTTTAAGTGAAAATTCCGGCGATCCGTCGCATGTCCAATGTGCGGCAGGTTCATCTTTATATGATTTCGTGATAATTTCTACTTTTTCTGCTACCATAAAGGCTGAATAGAAACCTAAACCAAAATGCCCAATAATTCCTGAATCTTTTGCTGAATCTTTATATTTATCTAAAAATTCTTCGGCACCAGAAAAAGCTACTTGGTTGATATATTTTTCAACCTCTTCGGCTGTCATACCTAATCCTTGATCTATAATATGAAGTTTTTTACCTTTTTTGTCTATTTTAACTTCAATTTGTGGGTTGCCATATTCTACTTTAGCTTCGCCTACATTGGTTAAATGTTTTAGTTTTAACGTAGCGTCTGTGGCGTTACTAATTAACTCACGTAAAAATATTTCGTGGTCGCTGTACAAGAATTTTTTAATGAGCGGAAAAATATTCTCTACCGATACATTAATGTTTCCTTTTGTCATGATATATAAAGTTTTGTTATTATTTTGTTACTACACTCAATAGTCAACAAAAATGCCAATTGATGAAATATGACAAACTGACATTAATCTTTCGAAAATTAGTTTAATATGATTTTGAACATTTATTTTTGTATTTTGCTTTATTAAACTAAATATGACAATGTATAATTCGAAAATAATAGGTTTAGGTAAATATGTACCTGAAAATGTCGTAACCAATGATGATTTATCAAAATTGATGGATACCAATGATGCGTGGATTCAAGAGCGTACGGGTATAAAAGAACGCAGATGGATTCCTGAAGGGTCTGAAGATACATCTGCGGTTATGGGAGCCAAAGCGGCTAGAATAGCAATAGAACGTGCAGGATTAACTAAAGATGATATTGATTTTATCGTATTTGCAACACTTAGTCCAGATTATTATTTCCCGGGATGCGGCGTTCAAATTCAAGATATGTTGGATATGAAAACTGTTGGTGCGCTAGATGTAAGAAATCAATGTTCTGGCTTTTTATATGCGATTTCTGTTGCCGACCAATTTATAAAAACTGGCATGTATAAAAACATTTTGGTTATTGGTGCAGAGTATCATAGTAATGGATTGGATAAAACTACCCGTGGACGTGGAGTAACCGTAATTTTTGGGGATGGAGCAGGGGCATGTGTTTTAACACGCGAAGAAGATACAAGTAAAGGTATATTATCTACTCATTTGCATAGCGAAGGAAAGTATGCGGATAAATTAATTGTGGCATCGCCAAGTATTGCGCATTGGGTTCCGGAAATTTTGGAAGCTGGTGAAGAGGATACTTCATATTTCCCATATATGGATGGCACATTTGTTTTTAAAAATGCAGTGGTACGTTTTAGCGAAGTAATAGTTGAAGGGCTAATGAAAAACGGTCTGCAGAAAGAAGAAATAGATATGTTGATTCCGCATCAAGCTAATTTAAGGATTGCACAATTCATACAGAAAAAGTTTGGACTGACTGATGATCAAGTATTTAATAATATCATGAAGTACGGAAATACTACAGCAGCGTCTGTAATAATTGCATTAACAGAAGCTTGGGAAGAAGGAAAGATAAAACCAGGTGATAATGTGGTTTTGGCAGCCTTTGGAAGTGGTTTTACTTGGGGTAGTGCCATTATAAAATGGTGCTAATCACTTAAAAACAAAAAACCCAAAACGTAAAAGTTTTGGGTTTTTTTAGCTATTAATCAACTTCAACTAACACTGATGTGAAGAATCTTATTATATAAGACGTAAAATTGTCAAAAATATTGCATTAACTTATAAAATTTAACTTTTTTTAACAGCATCAAAAAACTCGAAAATAAAATTTCGAGTTTTTTAATTTATACTAATCTGTTAATTACGAATATTTTGTTGTAGACGACTAACTCTAAAATAATTATATGTTCGCTATTTGGCTAGATAGTATTACACGTTTAACGCTTCAAGCATTATTTTATTGTATAAAATTAAAAATTTTAACATATTTTTTAACATTATATAGGTTTTTAAGCAAAATCCCAAAACATTTATGTTTTGGGATTTCTTATTTAATATCCGAGTATGTTACTAACCATCAATCACAATACAGGGTTATTAAATTAATTGTTCTATAAGAAGCCTCCGCCACCAGATTTGGTGTTATCATCTCTGTTTTTACGCGATTTTGCACGATACTTACCGCCTCCAAATCTGTAATTTAAACTCACGTTCCAAGTGTTGCTTTCCCAATTAAACTGTCCATTTTGTACAAATGGACGAGTTCCATCAAAACGAAATTTCATGGTATTAAAAATATCGTTATAATTAAACCCAAAAGTGGCTCTATTGTCATCCAAGAAACTATATCGCATTCCTAAATTTGCAAAATACATTGGTTTTATATCGAATTGAAGTGTTTTATTTTGCCCTCTATAAAATCCGAACGCAGTAAATGAAAGACTTTTACTTACGCTAAAATTATTAAACATTCTAAAATTAAATGCAGCGTTATCTACTTCTGTCACATTGGTTTCTATATCGGCAACAGTTGCATTTTCAATTTGTACACCATCTCTAATATTTTCAGCGATACCTTTTTGAGTTTGCGAATAAAAATCAAAACTACCATTAATGCTCCACCATTTTGTTGGCCTGTAATTAGCGGTAACTTCAACGCCATATGCTGATGAGTTATCAAAGTTATCATGAGTTAATATAATTCGACCAGAAGACACATCGCTTCTATCTATAAATAGCGCTCTGTTGATTTCATCTGATATGGCGCGAAAAAATAATCCTGCTGTGATACTACCTTTTTTGTTATTTAGATTACGTGTATAATTTAATTCTAATGAATTGGTAAATTGAGGTTCTAAATCTTGTTTTCCAAATGACGAAATTAAAGGCGTGCTCCATTCTTTAATTGGATTAACTTGCCCAATACCAGGACGATCAACCCTTCTGCTATAACTTAATTGGTACGAATTTTTTTCAGTAGGGCTATATGTTATAAATAGCGACGGATATACTTGAAAATAATCGTTGTTGAAGGCGATTTCTGTAATATCATTTGTTTCAACATCTTTTTGCAATGCAATAGCATCGACATTTACATTTTCAATTCTTGCTCCAACTTGATACGTCCATTTGTCTAAACTTTTACTATAAGTTGCATATGCCGAATATATATCTCTTGTGTAATCAAAATCGGTACTCGGTGTCGGCACTAAATTTCCCATATTATTGTACGAATCTCCTGTAGAAGAATACAATATGTTAGTATTAAACAATCTGGCTTGAAGCCCAATTTCCAGCTTAGTGGTTTCCGATAAGGGATTTACATAATCTAGATTGGCTGTTGTGCTTACACTTTCGGTGTCATTAAAATCTTTATAATCATTTAAAGGACCTGAGAGTTGATCAAAAAACACAGGGTTTGTTCCATCATAAATGTTATGATCTACTTCCAATTCAATGTTGGCACCTTCTTTTTCAAAATCTAACTTATAATCAAAATTATATTGTGATGATGTATTATCGCCTATGTTTGAAAAAATTTGATCTTGATTAAAATCAGGGTCATTATAAAACAATGCCGCAGATCGACCAATAGTACTATTTTCTGATAAATTTTGATTTGTAAATATTGAAATAGTGTTTTTGTCATTCAAATAATAATCAACTCCTACCTTATATTGATTGTTGTTTCTTTTCTCTAAGAATTTAAAAAATTGCTCAGAGTTGTTTTCTGGTCTAAATACATTTCCAAAATTTCTATTTTTTGATATATTATTACTGTAGTTACCAAATAAATTGAATTTTCCGTTACGGTAATTCATGTTTATGGCACTATTAAATTTGGCCTCAACTTCATGGCTTAAACCTATATTTACACTACCATTAAAACCAATCATGGTGTTTTTATGAAGCACAATGTTGATGATGCCACTCATGCCTTCGGGGTTATATTTCGCAGAAGGATTAGTAATTAACTCAATAGATTTTATGGCCGTTGATGGTATTTGCTTTAATAACTGCGCTGTTGGAATATTCGATAGTTTGCCATCTACCATAACACGTACATTGGAGTTTCCTCTTAAGCTTATATCGCCTGTTTGGGCATCAACGTTTACTGATGGAATTCCCACCATTAACTCGGAAGCTGTTCCCATGGCGGCAAGATCTTTTCCAATGGTAATTACTTTCCTATCAACTTTTTGTTGAATGCTCGAAACATCCGCAACAACAGTCACCTCGTCTAATCCTTGGGCTTCTTCCTCTAAAAAAATATTTCCCAAGTTTACGTTGTAATTTCCTTTGCCAATTATAATTTCCCTATTAATAATTTTATATCCTATGTACTGAATATTGACTATTATAGTGCCTTCTTCAATATCTTCAATTTTGAACGAGCCGTCGTCCAAAGTAATTCCACCAGTTAAAATTTCATTTTTAGTATTTTTTATAATAATATTTACATACGGTAAGGGTTGTTTTAGATTAGCGTCTAAGACAATTCCGAATATGGATCCATTTTTTTCGTTGTTTAATTTTGAACTTGCTGAATAAGCTTGAGCAGATGCCGTGATTAGTAGCAAATACAAGATGAGTAGTTTTTTCATTTGGTTATTAGATTTTTGATTGATTATTAAGTAGACGTTTAAAATGGAATTCTGTTACTATTTTTACAGCAGATTAACATCTTTTTAACATATGAATAAAAAAACTTTAGTTTTTGGTGCTTCGTTAAAACCAAATAGATATTCTAATTATGCCATTCAGCGATTAATGGCTAATAACATAGAAACCAAAGCTTTTGGATTAAAAAAGGGAGAAATTTCCGATGTCAAAATTGATACAGATTTAGTACTTTATAAAAATGTGCATACCGTGACTTTGTATTTAAATTCTAAAAGGCAAACTGATTACTATGATTATATAATTTCTTTAAATCCTAAGCGCGTTATTTTTAATCCCGGGACCGAAAATCCTGAGTTTTACAATATTTTAAAAGAGAACAATATAAAATTTGAAGCAGCATGTACATTAGTTTTGCTTGCTACGAATCAATATTAAACCTAAAAAGGTTACAAGTCCATTTAAAGGAAGTATTTCCCAATGAAATTTATAATTTCCAATAACACTTTCGGGTAAAGAAGTAATTGCAAAAGTTATTAGAATTGAAACCAGCCCAACAACCCACACATATTTGTCTTTAATTTGATAGTTTGTTAAAATTCCAAATGCAAACAACCCAAGTAAAGGGCCATATGTAAAAGTTGCGAACTTAAACAGATTGCTTACGACATTACCTTCCAGGTGATTAAAAATAATAACAACAACGATTAACAAAATTGAAACTCCAATATGTACTTTCTTTCTTAATGGCTTTTGGGCGTCCTTTGGAAGTTTTTCAATATTTAAAAAATCAACAGAAAATGACGTGGTTAATGACGTTAAAGCGCTATCGGCACTTGAGTATGCAGCAGCAATTAAGCCAATAATAAAAGTTACAGCTAAACCCATACCTAAGCCTTGATTCATAGCAATCTCAGGAAACAATAAATCTGTTCTGGTTTTACCGTCAACAACTGGTATTTGCAATCCAAATTTTTCGGCATAAATAAACAATAAAGCTCCAAGCGATAAAAAGAAAAAGTTTACGAACACAAGTAAGGTAGCCATTGTGAACATATTTTTTTTAGATTCTTCTGGTGTTTTGCAGGTTAGGTTCTTTTGCATCATATCTTGGTCTAAACCCGTCATAGCAATAGCAATAAAAATACCTCCAATAAAATATTTCCAGAAGTATGTGGCTGCGTTTGGGTCATCAAAAAAGAAAATTTTTCCTTTTACGTAAAATTCATTAGAATTTAAAAACTCAATATAAGTCCAATCTAATTTTTCATTAATTAAATAAATGGCAACTCCAACCGAAGTTAACATCGCTAAGGTTTGTAAAGTATCAGTCCAAACAATTGTTTTTATACCGCCTCTATTTGTGTAAATCCAAATTAATAAAATTGAGATTACCACCGTTGCCCAAAATGGAACACTAATACTTTCAAAAACAATGTACTGCATTGCTAACGCCACTAAAAAAAGCCTAAAAGAAGCACCTGTAACTCTAGAAAGAAGGAAGAAAAATGCACCAGTTTTATAGCTTACTTTACCAAAACGTTGCTCTAAATATTGGTAAATTGAGGTGACATTAAGTTTGTAATAAATAGGAAGTAACACAAAAAGGATAAACAAATACCCAACAAAAAAACCAAAAACACCTTGCATGTATGCAAATTGTTGCCCGCCAATCATTCCAGGAACCGATATGAAAGTGACACCTGAAAGTGAAGCTCCTATCATTCCAAAAGCTACTAAATACCAAGGAGCAGATTTGTTAGCTTTAAAGAATGCTTCGTTGGAATCTTCCTTTCCCGTGAAATAGGATATCAAAATTAGAATACCAAAATAGGCAGCAATTAGAAGTAAAATAGCAGTTGGCGACATAAAATGATTGCATTAATTAAGAACAGCAATATTAAGTATTTTAAAATTAATTTATCTAGTTTTAAAAAACCATACAATTACTATACATTTAAGTATATTTTTTAAGAAATTAAGACGTTTTCATTATAAATTGTAAATTCGCAAACTATGGAGTTTTCATCAAAATTACTTGAGCGTGCAGTAATTGAAATGTCTCAATTACCAGGCATAGGTAAACGAACCGCGTTGCGTTTGGTTTTACACATGCTTAGACAGCCTAAAGAACAAACTTTGGCATTATCTGAGGCATTAAAAACGATGCGAAATGATGTAAAATTTTGTAAATCTTGTCACAATATAAGCGATATTGAAATGTGCGAGATCTGCTCGAATGTAAATCGCAATCAATCTATTATTTGTATAGTGGAAGATATTAGAGATGTAATGGCAATTGAAAATACAAGTTCTTTTAAAGGGTTATACCATGTATTAGGAGGTAAAATATCACCAATGGATGGTATTGGTCCGCATGATTTGAATATTGAGTCACTAGTAAATAAAGTAAAAGAAGGAAACGTGAAAGAGCTCATTTTTGCATTAAGTTCTACTATGGAAGGCGACACCACTAATTTTTATATTTATAAGCAAATTCAAGATTATGAAATATTTACATCAACCATTGCCAGAGGTATTTCAGTAGGGGATGAATTAGAATATGCCGATGAAATAACTTTAGGAAGAAGTATCACAAATAGAATTCCGTTTGAATCCTCAATAAAATCATAATATTTATTTGAAACTCTCAATAGTCATTTTAAACTATAATGTGCGTTACTTTTTAGAACTCTGTTTAAAAAGTGTTGAAGCTGCTATTTCAAATATTGATGCAGAAATTATCGTAGTTGATAATAATTCGGAAGATGATAGTTGTCAAATGGTAAAAGAGTTATTTCCACAAGTTATTCTTATTGAAAATAAAGAAAATTTTGGGTTTTCAAAAGGAAATAACATAGGTGTTGTAAGAGCTAAAGGCGAGTATTTGTGTATTTTAAACCCGGATACCGTTGTTGCTGAAGATACATTTTTGAAGCTTTTAAATTTTTCTGAAACAAAAGATAAATTGGGTATTATTGGATGTAAGCTTATAAATGGTTCGGGTAAATTTTTACCTGAGAGTAAGCGAAACATTCCATATATTAAAGCTGCATTAAAAAAATTATTAGGAAATTCGAAAGACTATTATGCCAATCATTTAAATAAGAATGAGGTAGGCGAGGTAAATGTTTTGGTAGGAGCTTTCATGTTGATGAAACGCGATGTCTATAAAAAAATGGGGGGCTTTGATGAGGATTATTTTATGTATGGTGAAGATATTGATTTGTCATATAGAGTATTAAAATCTGGGTATAACAATTATTATTTCGGAGACTCAACAGTTATTCATTTTAAAGGGGAGAGCACTTTAAAAGATAAATTTTATTTGCGACGATTTTATGGAGCAATGCGAATTTTCTATAAAAAGCATTTTAAAAAGAATATACTGTTCGATTTATTTGTTAATTATGGCATTAATTTGGTTTATTTTTTTAAAAACGCACCTGTTAATAAAGTAGAAAAAGTTGATAGTTACGTTTTTATTTCAAATAAACTAAATAGTAAAATTAAATTATCTAAACCCATTCAATTACAATCCAATAATTATAATGTGAAAAGTGGTGTTGAGGTTATTTTTGATTCAAATTTCATCACTTATAACGAGATAATAACGAGGATGGAAAACAATAAAGAACAAGTTAGCTTTAAAATATTACCAAAAAACTCTAATTTTATTCTAGGAAGTAATAATGCTATTAGTAGAGGTGAAGTTATTATTTTAGAATAAGTTTAAATTATAAATAATTTAATAGAATCAATGAATTTTTATTAATTTTGCAAACGAAAACAAAAAAAAGAGTATTACATTATTGATATGGCAAAGTTTGAACTGAAATTACCAAAAATGGGCGAGAGTGTTGCAGAAGCAACCATAACATCTTGGTTAAAAGAAGTTGGTGACACAATTGAGATGGATGAACCTGTATTAGAGATTGCTACTGATAAAGTTGATAGCGAAGTACCTAGTGAGGTTGACGGTGTATTAGTAGAACGTTTTTTTAATGTTGACGATGTTGTGCAGGTTGGGCAGGTTATAGCTATTATTGAAATAGAAGGTGATGATAATCCGTCCGAAGATAAATCATCTGTTGAAGAGAAAATGGATGAAGAGCAAGAAAAAAATGTTGAAGAAATAACCCAAACTATTTCAATAGCAAAAGAGACTGTAGCTCCAGTTACTTCAAGCGGAGATAAATTTTATTCACCGTTAGTTAAAAATATCGCTAAAGCGGAAGGTGTTTCACAATCGGAATTAGATTCAATAAAGGGGACAGGAAAAGATGCCCGTGTTACAAAGAATGATATTTTAGGATATATAGAAAATAAAGGAAATAAGACGCAGCACACTCCACCTATTGTTGAAAGTCCTAGTGTGCAATCCAAACCAGTTGAAAAAGCAAAAACAGAAGCATCACCAGTTATTGCTTCTGGAGAAGATGAAATTATCGAAATGACAAGAATGGGCAAACTTATTGCACATCATATGGTGCAATCGGTTCAAACTTCTGCTCATGTTCAAAGTTTTATTGAAGCAGACGTTACTAAAATTTGGAATTGGAGAAAGAAAGTTAAGGATGAGTTTATGAAACGTGAAGGTGAAAATTTAACGTTCACTCCTATCTTTTTAGAGGCGGTTGCGAAGGCAATTAGAGATTTCCCAATGATGAATATTTCTATTCAAGGAGATTCTATTATAAAAAAGAAGAATATAAATCTAGGTATGGCAGCTGCTTTACCAGACGGAAATTTAATTGTTCCAGTAATAAAAAATGCAGATCAGCTAAACCTAGTTGGTATGACAAAACAAGTAAACGATTTGGCTAATCGTGCTAGAATTGGTAAATTAAAACCAGACGATACCCAAGGCGGTACTTACACTGTAACAAATGTAGGAACCTTTGGGAGTATAATGGGTACTCCAATTATCAACCAGCCACAAGTTGGTATTTTGGCACTTGGTGCCATAAGAAAAGTACCCGCTGTTATTGAAACTGATGAAGGTGATTTTATTGGTATCCGTTATAAAATGTTTTTATCACATTCATATGATCATCGGGTGGTGAATGGTGCACTAGGAGGACAGTTTGTAAAAGCAGTAGCAGATTATTTAGAAGCTTGGGATATTAAAAGAGAAATATAAAAAAGAATTTTAAAGTTTTTAGAATCCAACCGTTTTAATGGTTGGATTTTTTATTTTTACAAAAATATTAAAATGCAGTTAAACCTATCAAAGCCTATTTGCTTTTTTGATTTAGAAACAACGGGAATTAATATAACTACAGATCGTATTGTTGAAATTTCAATTCTAAAAGTATTTCCAAATGGAACTGAAGAAGGCAAAACCTGGTTGGTAAATCCGGAAATGACAATTCCAAAAGAAGTGATTGCAATTCATGGGATAACAAATGAAAAAGTAGCAAACGAGCCTACTTTTAAAGAACTAGCTAAGGATATTTACAACATGATTAAGGATTCTGATTTGGGAGGCTTTAATTCCAATAGATTTGATATTCCACTATTAGCAGAAGAAATGTTGCGGGCCGAGGTTGATTTTGATATGAAAAACCGATTAGCAGTTGATGTTCAAACCATTTTCCATAAAATGGAACAACGTACATTAAGTGCAGCTTATAAGTTTTATTGTGATAAAAATTTAGATAATGCGCATAGTGCAGAAGCCGATACAATGGCCACATATGAAATTTTAAAAGCACAGATTGCCAAATATGAAGAAGTAGAAAACGATACTAAATTTTTGGCGGAATTCAGTTCTAGAAAAAAATTCGCAGATTTCGCTGGTTTTATAACTTATAACAAAAAAGGAGAGGAATGTTTTTCTTTTGGCAAACATAAGGGCAAATTAGTGACAGATATTTTAGAAAAAGAACCTGGGTATTTTGGGTGGTTGCTAAATGCCGATTTTCCTTTGTACACCAAAAAAGTGTTAACGGCAATTAAATTAAGAAGTTTTAATAATAAGCTAGGGTAGCATGAAACTTATATGTATAGGTAGGAATTATACCGAACACATCAAGGAATTAGAAAACGAAAAACCTTCAGATCCTGTTGTTTTTCTGAAGCCTGACACTGCCATTCTTCTTAAAAAACAACCTTTTTTTATTCCAGATTTTTCAGATGATGTACATCACGAAGTAGAAATTTTAGTAAAAATTAATAGAGTTGGTAAGCATATTGATAAAAAATTTGCTCACAAATATTATAAAGAAATTGGTTTAGGTATCGATTTTACAGCCCGCGATTTACAATCTCAATTAAAAGCTAAAGGGTTGCCTTGGGAAAAAGCAAAAGCCTTTGATGGCGCTGCTGTAATTGGTAAATGGCTACCAATTACTGATATTGAAGATGTGGATTCTATAGATTTTTCTTTAGAAAAGAACGATAAAATTGTTCAAAGTGGAAATACGAGCCATATGCTTTGGAAAATTGATGAATTAATAGAATATGTCTCAAAATATTTTACTTTAAAGATTGGAGATATTATATTTACAGGCACACCAGCAGGAGTTGGCAAAGTTATTGCTAATGATAATTTAAAAGGATTTATCGAGAACATAGAAATGTTTTCAATAACAGTAAAATAAATGGAACAACATTACAAATTATTTAGAGTTCGTGAATTAGCCGACAACGACGAAGATTTTATAAAAACATTGGCTGAAGCATTTTTAGAAGAAGTTTCTGTAGACTCAGAGCGATTAAAAAAGGCAGTAGCTGAAAAAGATTATCAAGACACATACCAAGCAGCTCATAAAATGAAACCAACTGTCGATTTATTTGAGTTAGGAGTTCTTGACGATTTAATAGAAGTTCAAGATTGGGGTAAGTTTACTAAAACAGATGTAGATATTACTGATAAACTTGATATTGTTTTATCAGCGGTTGATAAGGCCCTAGTTGAAATAAAATCAGATTTTAATCTATAATGAATGCTGGCAGAAATAATAACTATTGGCGACGAACTACTTATTGGTCAGGTTATAGATACCAATTCTGCCTTTATTGCAAAACAGCTTAATAAAATAGGAGTATCGGTTTATCAAATCACATCGGTTCAAGATGATAAGACACATATACTAAAGGCTCTAAAAAATGCTGAAAGCAACGTAGATGTCATCATTCTTACCGGAGGATTAGGTCCCACAAAAGATGATATCACTAAAAAAACATTAGCAGAGTACTTTAGCGACACTTTAGTTCAAAATGATGCAGTTTTAGAAAATATTAAGTCTATTTGGAAGCAGAATAATAGACAAACACTACTTCAAGTAAATATAGATCAAGCACTAGTACCTTCAAAAGCAACCGTTTTAATGAATGAAGTTGGTACAGCTCCAGGAATGTGGTTAGAAAACGGCAATAAGACGTTTATCTCGTTACCAGGTGTTCCTTTTGAAATGAAATCTCTTATCACTAATAGTGTGCTTCCCAAGCTCAAAGATAAATATCATTGTCCGTTTATTTTACACAAGACATTATTGGTGTATGGATTAGGTGAAAGCACCTTGGCTGCAAGAATAGAAGCTTGGGAAGATGCATTACCTGAACATATAAAATTAGCATACTTGCCAAATTTCGGTAAAATGAGATTACGATTATCCGGAAAAGGTTTTGATAAAAAGCAGATTGAGGACGACATACAGCTACAAATTGAAAATGTAATACCATTAATTAAAAAGGAATTTTTTGGATATGAAGATGAAGATGGTAATGAAGAAGCGGTGATTGCAAATCAACTAACGAAAATAGGCAAATCGTTAGCAATTGCCGAAAGTTGCACAGGTGGAAAGTTGGCACAATTGTTTACAGCTAATTCAGGAGCTTCACAATATTTAAAAGGCGGTGTGGTAACGTATTCAACACAATCAAAAATTGATGTTTTGAACATATCCAAAGAGGTAATTGATACGAATTCTGTGGTAAGTGCGCAAGTAGCTGAAGCTATGGCTCAAAATGTGCTTAAATTATATAAATCAGATTATGCGATATCAACAACTGGTAATGCTGGCCCCACAAAAGGCGATTCAAAAGCTGAAGTAGGAACAGTTTTTGTAGCAATAGCAACAAAAACCGGTGTTTACTCAGAGCATTTTAACTTCGGAAATCATCGTGCAAGAGTCATCAATAAAGCCGTTAACAAGGCACTTGAAATGCTTCAAAAAGAAATTTTTAAAAATTGATAAAATTTAGGTTGTCATAATATAAAGATTTTATATATTTGCACCTCGATTTTAAGCAATAAGAATTTAAAGTTATAAATAATGTCAAGAGTTTGTGAACTTACAGGAAAGAAGGCCATGGTTGGAAACAATGTGTCTCATGCAATGAACAAAACTAAACGTAAATTTAATGCGAATTTAGTTAAGAAGCGTTTTTACATTCCAGAAGAAGACAGTTGGATAACTTTAAAAGTTTCTACATCTGCTTTAAAAACTATCAACAAAATAGGTATTTCTGCAGCAATTAAAGATGCAAAATCTAAAGGATTTTTAAAATAATAGCTGTATTTAAAAGTAAAAAGAAATGGCAAAGAAGGGTAACAGAATACAAGTAATTTTAGAATGTACAGAGCATAAAGAGTCTGGTCAACCAGGAACTTCACGTTACATTACAACAAAAAACAAAAAGAATACGCCTGATAGAATGGAGATTAAAAAATTTAATCCAATTCTTAAGCGTATGACAGTTCATAAAGAAATTAAATAATTAGAGGTTTTTAAAAAATCTCAAATATCCTAAAATATATATAGGTCATGGCAAAAAAATCAGTAGCATCATTACAAACAGGATCTAAAAGATTAACAAAAGCAATAAAAATGGTGAAGTCTCCAAAAACAGGGGCTTACATGTTTGTTGAATCTATCATGAGTCCAGAACACGTTAACGACTTTTTAAGTAAAAACTAAAAAGAACCGTTTCAAGATATTATAAGCTGCTTTCATTTTCTGGAAGCAGCTTTTTTATTTTTATATTTGGTGGTTATCTGACACAATAGCATTAAATTAAAATTGGTAAGATAATTGACAATGATAATATAGGCGTTATCACAAGGGGAGCTTTTTTCAGTCGCACTTTTTAAGGAGCTTCAACAAATGCTTCAATACCTAACGCAAAAACAACAATAAAAACAACCTAACATAAATGAGTTTTTTTAAAAAAATATTTTCCTCTGAAAAAAAAGAAACCCTTGACAAAGGATTAGAACAAACGAAATCGAGCTTTTTCGGTAAATTAGGTAAAGCGGTTGCAGGAAAATCAAAAGTAGATGATGAGGTATTAGATAATCTTGAAGAAGTCCTAGTATCTAGTGATGTTGGTGTAAATACTACGCTTAAAATTATTGAGCGCATTGAAGCTCGCGTTTCAAAAGATAAGTATTTAGGAACCGACGAATTAAATCAAATTCTTCGTGAAGAAATAGCTGGTTTGTTAAGTGAAACAAATACTGGCGAAGAAACAGAATTTACTATTCCGCAAAACAAAAAACCATATGTAATTATGGTAGTTGGCGTAAATGGAGTAGGTAAAACTACAACCATAGGTAAATTGGCGTATCAGTTTAAAAAACAAGGTTTAAAGGTAGTTTTAGGAGCAGGTGACACATTTAGAGCGGCAGCGATTGATCAGCTGCAAGTTTGGGCAGATAGAGTAGATGTGCCACTTGTTAAACAATCTATGGGAAGTGATCCAGCTTCGGTAGCTTTTGACACTTTACAAAGTTCCGTAACTCAAAATGCGGATGTAGTTATAATAGATACAGCAGGGCGATTACATAACAAAGTAAACTTAATGAACGAGCTTACTAAAGTTAAACGTGTCATGCAAAAAGTAGTGGATGATACACCAAATGATGTGTTATTGGTTTTAGATGGATCAACTGGGCAAAATGCGTTTGAGCAGGCAAAACAATTTACGGCTGCAACTGAGGTAACATCGTTAGCCGTTACAAAATTAGATGGAACAGCAAAAGGTGGAGTGGTAATCGGAATTTCCGATCAGTTCAAAATTCCAGTAAAATACATTGGTGTAGGTGAAGGCATTGAAGATTTACAAGTTTTTAATAAATATGAGTTTGTAGATTCTTTCTTCAAATAAAAATATTATGGGTTTTAATATTTATCATAATCTATTAATTAAAGTAGCCCCCAAGAAAGTATTTGACGCTATTTCTCTACCAGAACATCTAAATAATTGGTGGACTTTAAAATCTTCAGGAAAACCTGAACTTAATTCAGAATACAATTTAAATTTTACAGATCAATATAATTGGTTTTGTAAAGTTTCAAAAATAAAAGAAAACGAATCATTTCATTTAAGAATGACAGATTCTGATAAAGATTGGAATCCTACCACATTTGGTTTTGATTTAGAATTAAAAGAAAATGGCACTTATTTAAAATTTAGTCACGAAAACTGGCCAGAAAACAACGATCATTTTAAGCACTCATCATTTTGCTGGGCGATTCTTTTAAATGGATTAAAAAATTATCTAGAAAAAGGAGTCATTATTCCGTTTGAAGATCGAGGTTAGTTAATCAACTTATTAATTTCTCGCCATAATTCATTGTCAAAACTTGAAGGGCCGAGTAACGCTTCACCGGCATCATCACCCATTCTAATAATAACTAATTTTCTACTTGGAACTACATACATTTTTTGATCATTTTTTCCTAAACCTGCAAATAAATCATTCGGCGCGTTCGGAATCAGTTTGCCTTGAAATTCAAGTGTTAAACCAGGGCCTCTAAAGCTATCTTTGCCGTTTAACCACCATAAATAACCATAGGCTTTATTTAAGTTTTGAGACGTGTTAATCATATCATTGAAAAACTCCTTGTCATTTAATATATCAGTATCATCCCAAACTCCTTTGTTTAAATTAAGTAGTCCGAATCTCGCCATACTTCTCGCATTACTATAATATAATTTAAAATAACCGAAAGGTATCCAAGAACCCTGCATACCAATTTTGCTTTTTAGTTTATCATTAAAATAACTATCAAAATCGGTACCAACAGCGCCAGCCACAATATCATGTAATGTCGTGTAAGTGGCATTATGGTAATACCAAAAGCTACTCGGTTGGTTTTTATAAATTAGGCATTCAGGATCTGTGCAGTTGTTATTTGGTACAGAATAATCTAAACCTGTAGTCATGGTTAAATGATTCCATATAGTAATAATGTCTTCTTGTTGTGTTGTTAAACTAGTCCATCCATTTCCTAAATATGTATTTGATGGTTCATAAATATTTAAAGATCCTTCATCTTGAGCAATTCCCGTGGTAAATGCGACCAAGGTTTTAGCGGCTGAATTCCATGGAAAATTTGAGTTCGAATCTGCTCCGTTTCCATACCATTCAACAACAATTTTACCATTTTTTAATATCAAAAAAGCTTTGGTGCCTCTACTTTCTACAAAACTTAAAAGTGGCTGTAATTCCGATTCATTCCAACCTAATTCAGAAACGGTTAATGTTTCCCATGTATCAGAATTAACAGTTGGAAAATACAGTTTAGTATTATTGGGAGGTTGATGTTCATTATTAACTTCAGAGGAGCAACTAAAAGTTAAACAAAGTACTAATAATGAAGTATAAACAATAGGTTTCATAATGTAGTATTTCATATTGAGACCCTTAAATATATGAATGGTTTAATAAAGTATATAATTAGAAACTTTAAATCGTGAATCATTACGTATCTTTGCGCCCTGATTTATAGATAGTATGCGCACAAAAACTCTTAAAAAAAACAAGATTAATGTAGTAACCCTTGGTTGTAGTAAAAATGTTTACGATAGCGAAGTACTTATGGGTCAATTAAAAGCCAGTGGTAAAGATGTAGTACATGAAGAAGAAGGCAATATTGTTGTAATTAATACTTGCGGATTTATAAATAATGCAAAAGAAGAAAGTGTTAATACTATTCTTGAATATGTTCAAAAAAAGCAAGATGGTGATGTTGATAAAGTATTCGTAACAGGTTGCTTAAGTGAGCGTTATAAACCAGATTTAGTAAAGGAAATACCGAATGTAGATGAATATTTTGGTACAACAGAGTTACCGGGATTATTAAAAGCATTAGGTGCCGATTACAGGCATGAACTAATTGGTGAACGTTTAACAACAACACCCAAAAACTATGCGTATTTAAAAATTGCTGAAGGTTGCGACAGGCCATGTTCGTTTTGTGCAATTCCTCTTATGCGCGGTAAACACCGAAGTACACCAATTGAAGAGATAGTTATTGAAGCAGAAAAGTTGGCAGCCAAAGGCGTTAAAGAACTTATATTAATTGCCCAAGATTTAACTTATTATGGACTCGATTTATATAAAAAACGGAATTTAGCGGAACTTCTTGAAGCACTTGTAAAAGTGGATGGAGTAGAATGGATACGTTTACATTATGCATTTCCAACAGGATTTCCTTTAGATGTTTTGGATGTCATGAAAAATGAACCCAAAATTTGCAATTATTTAGATATTCCATTACAACATATATCAGACTCAATTTTAAAAAGTATGCGTCGTGGAACAACTAAGGAAAAAACAACTAAATTACTACACCAGTTTAGAGAGTTGGTTCCTGAAATGACTATTAGAACCACTTTAATTGTTGGTTATCCTGGAGAAACAGAAGAAAACTTTCAAGAGTTAAAACAATGGGTTTCAGAGATGCGTTTTGAACGTTTAGGATGTTTTACATATTCTCATGAAGAAAATACACATGCCTTTAACTTGGTAGATGATGTACCTGAAGAAGTGAAGATTGATAGAGCGAATCAGATTATGGAAATTCAATCGCAAATTTCTTGGGAGCTCAATCAACAAAAAATAGGTCAGGAGTTTAAAGTAGTAATTGATAGAAAAGAAGGTAATTATTTTGTTGGAAGAACTGAATTTGATTCACCCGATGTAGATAACGAAGTGTTAATCGATGCTACTAAAACCTATATAAAAACAGGCGAGTTTACTACTGTAAAAATTATAGAGGCAGAAGATTTTGATTTGTA
Source organism: Flaviramulus sp. (assembly GCF_013001275.1). GTDB lineage: Bacteria > Bacteroidota > Bacteroidia > Flavobacteriales > Flavobacteriaceae > JABDMV01. Next base: position 10,637 of record NZ_JABDMV010000129.1, on the reverse strand, counting down.
CGCAGAAGTTGTAAACTAGTTTTCTATTTTTGAAACTATGAATTCGGACGATTTTATAAAGTTTCTAAAAAGACTAAGTTTAGACGGATTATCCGTATTAAATACTTCCATTCCAAAATCAAAGTTTATTCCATTAGATTTATCAGAAACTAACGATGAATTAAAAACCATAGATGTATCATCTTCGGAAAAATTAGGTATCTACGTTAACAACTATATTAAAACTAATAATGCTCAAGTTGCTTTTGGCGGTTATTTAGAAAAACGAAACATATACAAACGTAGCAACCACTTTAATAAAAAAGAAGACCAGGAACGCAACATACATTTAGGTGTGGATTTATGGTGTGATGTAGAGACACCAGTTTATACACCATTCGATGCGACGCTTCACAGTTTTAATAACAATACTAATTATGGCGATTATGGTCCAACCATTGTATTAAAACACCGTATTATGGGAAATGAATTTTATACACTATATGGTCATTTAAGTTTAAATTCTTTAAATAATTTAGAAGCTGGAAAAGTTTTTAAAAAAGGGGACAAAATTGCAACCTTGGGTGAAACTGTAGTAAATGGTGATTATCCACCACATTTACACTTTCAAATTATAAAAGAAATCCAAAATTTTAAAGGTGATTATCCAGGTGTTTGTAGTAAAACAGATTTGGAGTTTTATCAAAACAACTGTCCGAATCCAAATTTACTACTCAAGCTTAATTATTAATAGCTTTTAATGCTGTAAACATATTGGTTTTTAGCATGGAGTCAATTTTGTTTTTTACACTATATTTCTGGTTAATCTCTAATTCAATGCCTATATAATTTTTTGAAAATTGTTTTCTCAAATACGTTGTAAAACCATCTGCATTCCCTAAATAAGGATAATTGAAGCGTACGATTAAGTTTGGTTTTAAGGTTTTTAGTTCGTTTTTATAATTTAAACAAAATGATTTTTCAGCACGTTTTTTAGGGTCATATAACAATCCAATATCACAATTTCTTTCAGAATTATCTAAAACAGGTGTGAACGAGTGAACAGATAAATGTAAAACAGTTTCATCATTCAATATCCAATTTCGAATCGTGTTTTCAATTTGGTTTCTATATCCTAAATAATGAAATTGAATTAAAACTTGTTTATCTTTTTTAGGAATGTTTTTTGAAAATTCTGAATATAAATTGGGATGATGTAAAGAACGATTAAGCTCAATGAGTAAACGGCTAACATCAGAGTACAATGAAAAATCTGCAAGTGTTTTTAACGTTTCAAATGCATCAAAAGCGCCCAAATCATAACCTCGATGCGAATTTAAAATCGATTTATATCCTTTAAAATATTTTTCATAAGTCTTTGGGATTCTATTTCCTCCATGTTCACAGGTTACAATAAGTTTCATGGAATAAAGACTTTATTTTCTTGTAAACAATTGGCTAACCGTGAGTACACTTTTTTGATATTTGTATCTGAAAAATCATCTGCCAATGACTTTAGAATTCTAGTGGATAAGGTGCCTTCTTTTAAAATAGTTTCAATAGCTTGATAATGTGTTTTATGTATGCTAGGTTTAACCATTTTAAATAACTGTTTCCAAATATCTTGAACGGTGCAGGCTTGTTCAATTTGAAATAAATTGAGATACTCTAAATTAGAGACTATATGATTTTCTCCATCTTTTACACACGGATTTAAAATATTGTAAAGCGCTTCTTTCGTCCAGGATTTTTGAATATTCAAAGTCGCCGTTTGATTACTAACTAGTAGCTTAATAACTTCAATAATAAATACACAAATAGAAATATCGGCTTGAGGACACTCTTGAATATCTACTAACCTGATTTCAATGGCATTTCTGTCAAAACGAGCTATAGCACCACGCGAGTTTAAGAAGTGATGATCTAATATATTTTCAGTATCATGCGGCTTTATTGCTTTGTTTATTGGCTCAAAAATAGCAGTTTGATAGTCTTTTTTTGTAAAAACTTGTTCAGGAATTATTAACCCTGTCATTTCTGGAATTTCTTTTTGATTAGTTTTATAATACTCCAATCGCATGTCTTTATATCCAGTGTTTTTACCTTCTAAAACAGGCGAGCTCGCACATAAACCAGGAATTATTGCTAAAACGACACGAATTGCGGCATGTAATTTTTCAAACTCCGCATCATCAAAAAAAGGTAAATTAATGTGTGTACTTTGTACATTGCTCCAACCATGACCTTTACAATTAAAAACGCGATTATACAAAGCATATACTTCACTATAACTATGTTTCCATAATTGTGTCTCTGTTAAAGGATTCATTAGTGGATGTGCTGCTGTAGGTAATAATGAGGCATTTAAAGGGCTTAATAATGCATTGATTTCTAATATGTTTTTATGAAAATCATTACCAAGAGCATCTAAATCTTTAGTCGGTCCATTTGTTTTTAACTCGATAACATGTGCAACAAGTTCGTTACTCCACGCGATCTTCCCGTTGTCAATATCGTCTGTTAAAGCTCCATTTTTTAAAGTAAGTAGCTTGTCAACTATGGGATTTACTTTAAAATCGTGATTATTTATAAGCATGTATTCTAGCTCAATACCAAAAACTTCAAATAAATGATATTTTTTACTCATGTTAATCTAATCGGTTTTTTAAAGCTGTTAATATTTTGGTATAGACTAAATCTCCATAAAAACCATCTTCAACCCCAAAATCGATATTAGGATTGTCGTTAATTTCAATAACCATTGGAATGCCATTAACTACTTTTATATCAATACCCAACAATCCTTCTCCAATCAATTTTCCAGATTTTATAGCCATTTTCAACACTTTTTTTGGCACTTCCTCAATTGGTAAGCAATCCGCATCGCCATCTTGATCATGCTTCTTTTTTGCTTTCCAGTTATAAATTTGCCAATGTCCTTTTGCCATATAATATTTACAAGCAAACAAAGGTTCGCCATCAATTATGCCTATACGCCAATCGTAATCTGAAGGACAAAATTCTTGTGCAATTATTAAATCAGATTCTTTTAGCATAGAGTTCGCTAAATTGTTAAATTCTTCTACAGTTTTAGCTTTTTTAACCCCAAATGAAAATGTAGAATCTGGTGCTTTTAAGACACAAGGCAAACCAGTATATTTTAATACTTGGTCCAAGTTGTCTTGATGCACAATAATCGTTTTTGGCGCTGCTATGTTAGCGTTTTGTAAAGCCTCAGCCATATAAACTTTATTGCAACATTTTAATATGGCATCAGGGTAATCAATTATTGCTATTCCTTCTTGTTGTGCTTTTCTCGCAAATGAATATGCTTCGTTATTAACTTCGGTACTTTGTCTAATAAACAAAGCGTCAAATGATGATAATCGGGATAAATCTTTAGGCTCAATAATTTCAGCATAAATATTCATCTTTTCTGCAATCTCAATAAATTTTTTAAGAGCTTTTGGATTACTAGGCGGAGCCGGATCGTTTGGATTTAATAATATAGCTAAATCGAAATCACTTTGTGTTAATTTAGGCGTATCATATCTTTTTTTTGAAAAGTACTGATTTGCAAATTGCTGTACACTTTTTAAATGCTCGATTGGGATTTCAGATTGTGAAATCACTTTTAAACTTTGAATGTTCCATTTTGTGTTGTAATTAAATTTCACTTGAAAAAAAGGAACTTGAAAATGTTTATAAAACAGCGCACTTAACTCTTTATATTTTTGAGCCACATTTTGACCGAAATATATACTTAAGGTAAACTCTCTGGATTTTATGTTTTTTAAACTTTGTTGAATAATATCATCAAAATCGTCCGATACAATTCGTACTAATTTTAAAGTTTTTAAGTCGACAATGTTTTTTACCGTCGGGATTGCTAAATGCCCTCGTGCTTCTGCTAAAAGTGAGACATAATAACCCTTTGATTGATAATTATAATCTTTACAAAGATTAAAAACTCGTGCTTTTTTTATTTGAGAAAATTTTGGGTTGGTAAGGTAGTCTTGTGATGAAATCACGGTAATATTCTCAATCTCAAAATTCCATTTTTCAGGTTGATTGACAACAATATATTTTTGCATTAAAGTAGCTTATCGCTTATTAAATTTTAAACAAAATTAGTGTTTTTTACAATTCAAATATTTTTTTGGATGTTTTTTTATTTAGACTATAATACTAAAAAATAGCGGATAAAATACACACAGAACTAAAGCCTACTAAAGCTAGAATAGTAGTCATCATCGTCCAACTTCTAAACGTATCTTTTTCACTTAGCCCTAAATATTGATTAACTAACCAAAAGCCACTATCATTAACGTGTGAAAAAATGGAAGAGCCTGCCGCAATTGAAATTACAATACAAGCTAAATCAAAATTTTCATAATTCATTTCAGATAAAAGCGGGGACACCAATCCGGCAGCAGTAATCATAGCCACTGTTGCAGAGCCTTGAGTAATTCTTACCAAAGATGCTATAATGAATGAAAAGACTAGCACAGGAAATCCAACACCAGCCAGACTTTCTGCTAACATTTCGCCAACACCAGTATTTACCAAAAATTGCTTAAAAACACCACCGGCACCAGTAACAAGAATAATAATTCCGGCTGGTTCCATAGATTTTGTAGTAATTTTTAATAGTTGGGCTTTTGTAAAACCTTGCTTAATTCCCAATATATACCAAGCCAAAATGTTTGCTATTATTAAAGCTGAAAAAGGATGACCAATTAATTGAATAAATTTTACAATTAATGACGAGGATATCTGAATTAGATTGCTGCTTATAAATGTATTTAAAAGTATCAAGAAAATAGGAACAGAAATGATTGTAATAACTGTTGAGAAACTTGGACTTAATGTGGTGTGCTCTTCACTATCAAATTCAAACGGAACTGCGGCAAATATTTTTTTACTAATATATTTACCAAAAAACAAACCACTTACTAATGCGGAAGGAACACCGACAATTGCTCCAATTAAAATAACCCAACCTAAATCAACGCCAATAATATCGGCAACCGCAATAGGTCCGGGCGTAGGAGGAATAAAAGCATGCGTCACCGCCAAACCTGCTAAAAGTGGAATAGCGAAAGTTAAAATTGATTTTCCCGTTTGTTTCTGTAGGGCATAAATCATTGGTATTAATAATATAAATGCTACTTCAAAAAATACGGGAATTGCAATAATAAATCCAGTAATGACCATTGCAATGGGTGCTTTTTCTACTCCAAAGCGTTTAAGCATCATTTTGGATATTATTTTTGCGCCACCAGAATGTTCTAGAATAGCTCCGAACATGGCTCCTAAACCAACAACTGTAGCAACAAAACCTAAAGTGTTTGCCATTCCAGTTTGGATGGTTTTCATCATTTCTTCAGGTTGCATACCTGCAACAATACCAACCGTAATACTTGCAATTAATAAACTAATAAATGCTTGTATTTTTAATTTTATAATTAAAAAAAGCAATACACTTATTCCTAATAAGAGGGCAAGTATTAAATTATAATCCATTAGCTATTTTTTGATTTGGCCCAATTAGTATGATAAAATTTACCTGATGCATCATTTAATTTTTGGTAAGTGTGGGCTCCAAAAAAATCGCGTTGTGCTTGAATTAAATTTGCAGGTAATCTTTTTGAAGTCATTGAAATCCAATAATTATAAGCCGACCAATAGGTGTCTAAAGGCACTCTATTTGTAATAGCAGATTTAATAAGCTCTGAAATTGAGAATTCCGATGTTTTCAAAGTATTTACTATGTAATTATGATCAAATAAATCATTTTTTGATTTAAATAATTCTGAAATATTTCGCATTAATTCAGATCTTATGATGCATCCATTTGTCCAAATCCTCGCTAATTCCGATAAGTTTATATCCCAGTTATTTTCTTTGGAAGTTTCAATTATTATTTCAAATCCTTGATAATGATTAATAATGCGCGCAAACCGATATGCGTCTTCTAATATTTGAATATTTGGTATGTTTGGATTTGAATTCTTAGTGGCAACTAATTTAGAAAGGTGTTCCCTTTTCGTTTTAAAAGACGATAAATAACGGGCAAAAACTGCTGAAGTCATCATGGTTGTAGGTACACCAATTTCTAAAGCTAATTTACTAGACCAACTTCCTGTGCCCTTATTGCCTGCTTTATCTAAAATAGTATCAATTATATAAATTCCATTCTTCTTTTTAGTTAATATTTTAGCCGAAATTTCCAGTAAATAACTTGATAAATCGGTGTTATTCCATTTAGAAAACAATTCGGAAATAGCTTCATTTGGCATCGTTAACGATAATAATGCATAAAGTTCAGCAAGTAGTTGCATTTCGGCATATTCAATACCATTATGAATCATTTTCACAAAATGTCCTGCACCATCATTAGCAATATATGCACAGCAAGGATTATTGTTAACGTCTTTCGCTGAAATTTTTTCTAAAATAGATCCAACCAATTTATAACTATTTATATTTCCTCCTGGCATTAATGATGGGCCTTTTCGCGCACCTTCTTCGCCGCCAGAAATTCCGCAGCCAATAAAATGTATGCGCTTCGTTTTTAAAGATTCGTATCTTCTTTTAGTATCTAAAAAATAAGAATTACCGCCGTCAACAAGTACGTCATCCGGATCAAGAAATTGGGTTAATTGATTAATAACAGCATCAACAACAGTTCCTGCTTTAATCATCATCAATATTTTTCTAGGTTTTTCAATGGAATTTACAAATTCTTGAATATCCTTAAACCCTAATATATTTTTAAAACCTGAGTTTTCAGCTATAAAATCACTTACAATATTGGCTTCAGCACCGTCGCTTCTATTATAAACAGACAAGTTAAAGCCGCTTTCAGCTATGTTAAGACTTAAACTCTTACCCATTACACCAAGGCCAATTACTCCAAATTCGGATTTATTCATTTAATCTTAGCTTCTTGGTTATTATTGATACGATTTCGTTAATAGGTTTTTCAATCGATATATGTAAACCATATTTTGGTACTTCTAATGTGTCAAATTGCGATTGCAATAAAGGGGATTTCATATAATGTTGATTTCTCTTTTTTAAACGTGTATTTATAACTTCAAACGTACCTTGTAAATATACCCAAATGATCGAATCGGTTTGGGAACATAGGATTTCTCGATACTTTTCTTTTAAAGCTGAACATGCTAAAATGGCACCGCCGGTTAATTCCCATTCTTTTATCCGATATGCAAGAGTTTCAAGCCAAGGTTTTCTGTCATCATCCGTTAAAGGCATATTGCTTTTCATTTTTTTAATATTTATATCCGAATGAAAATTATCAGCATCATAAAAAGGTAAATTAGTTTTTTGCGACAATAATTTGCCTACAGAAGTTTTTCCGCAACCACTAACACCCATTATAATTATTATTTTCAATTACGTAATTTAGAATTCTTCTATAGTTGTGAAAAGATAGAATTTGAAATTATTTAATACTCATTAAAAATAGCAAAAAAATTCACGATAGTTAACTTATCGGGCGTATTTATAATCTTAATTTTCATTAACATATATGTTTATCGAATAGTAAATTAAATTGTTACTATTCTAGTAAATATTGGGTTTAAAATATAAAAAATATAGCTAAATAGTGGTTTTTTCCTCACACCATTTAACGTTTAAAATTACCGTTAAACAGTGTTAATCAATACGATACAATTTTACTTTGTCATTCAACGAATTTTTGAAGGCTTTCACGAAAAGATTTTTTAAAAATAGGTTTCTCACCTAATTTAGCCCTACAAATATTTAATTAATTACGAAACGATCCCTAAATCTGAATTCGTCCTTGGATAAATTTAGATGTTAATAATAAGCAATCATGGTAACTTAAATATTATGATTAAAAATAAATCCATTGAATTAAAAATTATGATTATGAATCACACTTATTTATTGCCCGTGTAACTACATTCTGTAGATTCAGTAGTTATTACTTTTTAATTTCAAATCAATTTAAAGCATAAAATTCCCGCTTTAAATTTTAAAAAAAGGGCATATGAAAAAAATTACTTTTATTTCCTGTTATAAAAAAATGTTTAAGCGTATAAGTGTTTATACGTTCATACTATATTCTTTAGCAACCTTTGGCTTCGTACCTGTTACATTTAACGATATTAACTCTAGCTTAATTTCTAGAAATAATTCTGATAATGTAATTCCAAATAATGTTGTTACGTATAAAACAACTGATTATGCTAAAATTGGATTAATCAAAACGGGCGTATTTAATGACGAAAATTCTAATGGAATTGCTGAAGTAGGTGAAACTGTTAGTTACAATTTTGTTATTAAAAATACTGGTGAAAAGATATTGGATGATATCGTGGTGGAAGACCCACTTGTGGCTGTTAACGGATCGCCTATCTCCTTAAGTCCGGGACAATCTGATAGCACATCTTTTACTGCTACTTATTCAATTACACAAAATGATATCGATAATGGTTTTGTATCGAACCAAGCTACTGCCATTGGATGTTATGAAAAGCAACCGGCAGATCCTGACGGAAATTGTGATGGAAAAGTCACCTATTTAAAACTAAAGTACACTGGTTCCGTGCAAAATGCACAAATTAAAATAATAGAAAAAGATGGACAAACTATTTTTAATAGCGTAGTACAGCCAAATGAAGAATTTCAGTTTTATGGCAAAGATGGCAATCCGCCTACTATGGGTTCCAGAATAAACGTTTTTATAAATAATTCACATGCAGTTGAAATTCATACAAGCTGTTCTGAGCCTATTGGGCCAGGATCCGTTTTTGGAGATTTTGTAGTTATAAAAGGGGCAAGCAAAAATGGAGGTCCGTTGGCTCCTGTTAGCGGCGACGTATGTGTTGCAAGTATTTCAGATTTGTCTGATGATGATAGCTATAATCAAAACGACCCCACAATTGTTGAGTTACCGGGGCCTCCACCATCACCACGAGAGTGTGGTTGCTCACCATTTTATAAAAATTCTAATTTTTCGAATCCTCATTTAATAGAAGGTACCGCGCTCCATGAAGGTGCCGTATACCGTTTTGCAAATGTTTTTCCTAATAATCCTCATGGAACTACTATAGACGCATTGATAAAGGTTGAGAATTTTAATGGAGGAGCCTCGCTTTTAGAAATAGATGTAACATCAACTGGAATTCCTGAAGCTTTTCAGCCAAGGATTAATAGTACAAATAGTAATGACCAAAGTGTTGAATTTAGCATCACATTTGTTAGTAGCGGTGGTTTTTATGGTGATGAAGTTGTAATTTCATATTTTGCCTCGCCTTTTGATATTGATGGTAATAATGACAATACACGAGAATACGCAGAAGTTAGTTTATCGGATGCTTATTTTATTTCCAATAATACTTTGTTGGATATCACGCAAACACCTTCTTCGGTTATAGGAGAAGCAACTAATACAAGTACAGCACCGGGAGGTGACATCTCTGAAGATCCAAGATATACATTCAGTAATTATTTTGAAAACAAATCCACATTTTCATATAGAATTGGAAAAAAAGATGGTAATAGCGATAGGTACTATTCATTGGTAATGAATTGTGCTAATTACACGAACCCTAATTTGGTGAAAGTTACTTATCCCGTTATTTGTGGAACCGTACAAGACATCGATGGAAATTCTTTACCTAATGTTAATATTAGTATTACTGGATCTGATGGAAGTGTAAAAAATTTAACAACAGATAGTTTAGGAAATTATAAAGCTGTTGCGGAAATACCTGATGCATTAGTAGATGTAGTTTATGAAATTCGTGAGACGGATTTGAACGGATATATATCTGTATCGGATGTTGATGGAGCGAATGATAATCTTATTACTCGAACCATAAATTTAATGTCCACTTGTGGAAATGATTTTGTTGATGGTGTTGAGCCTGAAGTATCAATTGATGATAAAATAGACATATTATGTAATGGAGCTGCTACTGGAGAGATTAAAGTTTCTGCAACAGGAGGCGTTCCTCCTTATCAGTTTAGCGCAAATGGTGGTACACCGCAATCGAGCCCTACATTTGAAGGGTTACTAGCAGGATTATATAATATTGAATTAATAGACTCATTAGGAAACACCGCAATAACTAGTGTTACTTTATCTGAACCTGAAGCAATTAGTGTAGTTATTACAAAAGAAAATGCGACTACCTCACATGGGTGTAAAAATGGAGAAGCAACAGCTTCTGTAGGTGGCGGAACGGCACCATATACATATTTATGGAGTGCAAGTGCAGGAAATCAAACCACAGAAACGGCTACGAATTTACCTTCAGGAACGCACACGGTAACTATAACTGATGCTAATAATTGTGTGTTAGAACAAGGTGTTGTTATCGATTGTTCAAATACCTGTGATGCTATAGTGGAAGTAAATGAAGTTATAGATGTATTATGTGCAGGAGAATCGACTGGTGAAACAACAGTAAGTGCAAGTTCAGGAGCAAATTCGGGAGCAACGTTTACTTTTACATGGAATACTTCACCGGCTCAAGTAGATACTGGGGTTACATCTAGTACACTTAGTGGGCTATCAGCTGGGATATATACAGTTAGTGTTACTATTGATGGTACAGTTTGTCAACCAGTAGAACAAAGTGTAACCATAGTAGAAC
>NZ_JABDMV010000125.1 GCF_013001275.1 Flaviramulus sp. | reverse complement strand
AAAAACAATAGTATAGAAAATATGAATGCTAGTTTTGAAGATCGTTTTGATATTAAAGTGCGTTTTAATGCTAACTTAGGTAACGTTGTTAATATTGACACAAACTTTGATATATATCCTGGATTAAGCTTCGGGCTAAAAAACTTTGGAGGACACTTAGGGATGCGTTACTTTTTTACTGAAGGTTTTGGTATTTACACAGAGTTTAATGCGCCACTAGCAATTTACACTACAGAAGCTTTAACACCAGCTGAAAAATTACATAACCAATTTACAGTTAATTTAGGAGCTTCATTTAACTTGTAAACACACTTAAATATTAAAATAATGGGTGAGACTTATATAAGTTTCGCCCATTTTTTTACGCTGTTATTTTATAAGTTCGTTAGCTTTTTGGTAAATTAAGTGCATTTCCCACCCTCTATATTGCAGATAATCGATTAATTTCTTCCTTTTCTTAAAAACGTTAGATTCGCTAATAGAATTGGCTTTCTTTTCGGCTAACTCATTAAAAACTTCGATGTACTCCGCATTTCCTATTTCTGCAAGTGCCTGATTTATATTAACTTTGCCTATGTCCTTTTTCTTAAGTTCATAAGTTAATCGACGTCGCCCCCACTTCTTAATTTTAAACTTGCCGCTTACAAATGTTTTGGCATAACGTTCTTCGTTTAGAAAGTTTTGGTCCAAAAGATGAACTATAATCACATCGATGGCTTCGGGTATCATGTGCATAGCTTCAAGCTTTTGCCGCACTTCTTTATGGCAACGTTCTTGGTATGCACAGTAATGCTCCAGTTTTTTGGTAGCCTCTTGTAGTGAATATGTTTTTTTGGTTTGCATACGCTCGCCAAAAATAACAATACATTTTGATAAAAAATTAAAAAAGATAAACGCCAAATCTTAGAATTTAAAACTTAACGGCTATGAAAAAAATTAATCCATTAAAATCCCTTACTTTATTAATTACCCTTTTTTGTGGTGTAAACCTTGGATATGGACAAACTTCTTTAGCTAAGGAAGATGTTGCTATTATAGGTGTGGATACAGACGATGAAGATTTTACTTTTTTATTAAGAACTGACATAACTTCTGGGACTTTAATTTATTTTTCAGATAATGAAGTTCATTCTTCAGGAAATGGATTAAACAATAATGGTGAAGGTGTGGTTTTATTTACTGCGGCTGCTAATTACTCTTGCGGAACAGTTATAGGATTTATTTCAAATAACACTGAATTTAGCTCAGTTTCAGGGAGTTTTGCTTTAAACAATACCGGTGATGAAGTTTTAGCTTTTCAGGGGTATGACCTAACAACATATGAATGGACGACTTTTCTACATGCTAATGTATACGATACACTTACAACTTATCCGGCTGGTTTTGCCGCTACTGATATTGTTGATGGGGTTGCGCATAATAGAGAATATACAGGCATTACAAATAGTCCAAGTTGGGCAGATTTAAATAATTTATCAAACTATTTCGAAGCTAATAATTTTGGTGGCCGTACTTTAAGCACCACTGCTTTTACTTGTGGCCCTTGTACAGGAACAACCACAACTTGGGATCTTCCCGGTCCTGCATGGGACAACGGTGCTCCTGATTTAACAATGCCCGCTATCATTAATGCGGCATATAACACCTCTTCTGATGGTAATATTAGTGCATGTAGTTTAACGGTTAATCCAACTTTTAGACTAACAGTTGATGATGGAACTTTTGTGGAAATAGAAAATGACGTGACCATTGATGGTGAGCTAATCGTAGAAACGGAAGGAAATTTTGTTCAAAATGATGATGCTGGTACTTTTACGGTAAATGCTGGAGGTTTAGCCAGAGTAAACAAATCAACTGCACCTAAAGCAGATTGGTTTTATTATACCTATTGGAGTTCGCCAGTTACGAATGAAACTATTGGTAGCGTATTTCCAGATGTAGATGGTGACAGACGTTTTTGGTTTAATGCAGCAAATTTTGTAGATACTGACGGTGATGATATTGATGATAACGGTGATGATTGGCAATACGCTTTGAGTGGCGATACCATGACACCGGGCGTAGGATATGCCGTTACCGAATCTAGATTCTTTTTTGGTGGTTCGGGTACGGCCGATTTTGAAGGTCCTTTTAATAACGGAGATATTGATGTTAATATTGATTTAAATGTTGCAAATACAGGTTTTAATTGGAATTTTATAGGTAATCCCTACCCTTCTGCTGTAGATTTTATTGCTTTTCAGGCAGCAAATTCGTCAGTAGTTGATGGTGTGGCTTATTTTTGGTCGCAAGCTACTCCACCATCAGAATCAAATCCTGGTAATGAAGAAAGTAACTTTAGCACAAATGATTACGCCACCTATACTGTTGGTACAGGAGGTGCTGCAGGTGGAAGCCCTGTTGTTCCCAATCAATATATACCTTCTGGTCAAGGCTTTTTTATCCCTGCATCAACTAGTGGTACAGCAACTTTTACCAACGCTATGCGAATGGCTGATGGTACAAGTAATGCACAATTTTTTAAGAGTTCGAATTCAAAAAAACATTCAAATTCAAATGAAAATAGATTGTGGGTAAATTTAACCTCTGATAACGGTGTATTCAATCAAATACTTGTAGGTTATGTTGATGGAGCAACAAATGGTAATGATGGACTTGCCTATGATGCACCAAGAATAATTTCTCCTGATTATGCCGCTGTTTTGTACTCTTCAATGAATGACAACAATAAAAAATATGTAATTCAAGGAAAGGACATAAACAGTATTAATGAAGATGAATTAATTAATTTAGGGTTTAGTACTACTATTGATGTTGAAACAATTTACTCATTATCAATCGCTCAAATAGAAGGTGAATTTCTAAGCAACAACCCTATTTATATAAAAGATAATTTACTTAATCAATTACATGATTTAACGGCGTCTGATTACACGTTTACTTCCGAAGTTGGTGAGTTTAACGACCGTTTTGAAATAGTATTTAATTCTGCTGCTTTATCAACCACTGATGTGGCTTTAAATTCAAAATCGCTGAGAATTATTGAGTTGGAAGATGATCGCGTTCAGTTTACAGCTTCTGATAACTTAAGCATTAAAACTGTGACTATTTTTGATTTATTAGGCAGACCATTATATAATTTTAAAGGTAATAATGCTTCGGAGACTTATACGCTCTCTAATTTACACAGCAGTATTTATATTGCAAAAGTTGCATTATCAAATGGTGTTGTTGTCACTAAAAAGGCGATTAAAAAATAACATATAATCTACCTAGAATATTTTTGAAAAACCGTTGTGTAATTTTAATACAGCGGTTTTTTTTCATCTTACAAACTATATTTTAACGATAAAATAAAGTTTCGTCCCGCCGCCGCAACTCCTGAAGAATAGGTTTTATAACGTTGATTGGTAATGTTTTCTAAACTCGCCGTTAGCGTGGTTGTATTTGTTAATTGATATTGGGTTCTTAAATTAAGTGTATACCATTTTGGACTATACGGGTTGCCATTCTCATCTAAGGCATAGATATAATCCTTTTCAATTTCAGAAGGCGCCAATTGATTAAATGATAATTCGCTATTGTAATTTACAAACGCATCGAATTTTAAATTTTTTGTTGTCCATACTAAATGTGTATTTCCAAATTGTGGGGCAACATGCCTAACCGGAACCTCAACAGCTCCTTCAACTTCCGAACCTCCAATAATATTATATTGCGATGTTACATTTAACTGTTTACTAAAATTAATTTTTGCACCTATTTCAAAACCATAAATCCATGCTTTTGAAGCATTTTGTATGGCTTGAATATTACTTAATTCCCCGTCATACATAATTTCCGATTCACCGTTTAATGTGTAATCCCGTCGTACCAAAGCATTATCTAAATACGTGTAATACGTGTTCATATCAAGTATAATGGCGTCATCAAAAGTTAATTTTAATCCTACTTCGCCACCATAAGCATACTCAGGCATTAAGTTTTCATTTGGCACCACAACCGAACCAGGTTCCGAATCAAACACTTTGCCTATATCGTCAATATTTGGCGCTCTAAACGCCGAAGATGCATTAAATTTCCATTGCATGATATTATTTGGCGACCAACTTATTCCTGCAGTTCCAGTAATTGCTCCAGCTTCATTTTTGGATGAGCTAAAGGGTAAATTTAAGTACACATTGTTCTCTTTGAAATCGGCTTTGGAAATTACATGGTTGAAGCGCAATCCAGATTGAAACACAAATTTAGCATTGGGTTTATATTTTATGCTTGAATACACGGCGGCCGACTGCCAACTTGAACCATTTGGATATCTTGACACTGTTGGTATTACCGTGTTTGATGCTATATTCTCTTCTTCTCCTGTTGAATTTACATTATTATTTATGTATTCCAGACCGTAAAAAAACTCGGTTTTTGTACTTAATAGTTTTTCAAAATCTAAATTGAATGAAAAGGCGTCGACAGACTCTTCTCTTATATTTCTGGTAGTTGATTGAAAATCTCTATCAATCCTACTTTCTTGAAAGTTCTGGTAAGCGATAGTTGCTTTTACTTTATCATGAATATTAGAATTACTACTTAATTTTGTGACTTGCAAATTGGACATAAACCATTTCTGTGGGCCGTAATACCATTCTGCAGAACGTAGTGTGCCACCTTTGTAACGGATTAAACGATCGTATCTGGGATTGTTTGAGGTTGCCGAATAAAATAGTCCTAAATCAAAACTTAGGTTTTGATAAGGCTCGTAATGCGCCTTTTGCATTAAATTTATTTGGTTATATCCGGTTTGTTTTTGCAATAACGGATTATGATTTTGAATAAGCACATCATCGCCCGTATTACTTGCCAATACAAATTCTGGTCTTAAATAGTCATCGGGACCATGCTTTCCCATTCGCAAATCGCCAAAATCTGTATAACTTGCGCTAGTTACAAATGCCCATTTTTTATAGCCCAAATTAATATCGAAATGCCCTGTTTTTTCTTCACTGGCTGTAGCATAGCGCAACACTAAATTAGAGTCAAGTAACAACGAATCGATATATGACAATTTTGGCTTTAGTGTATAAAAACTCATTACACCGCCAATAGCATCACTCCCATATATTTCGGACCCTGACCCTAAAGTAACTTCGGTATTTTGAATTGTAAACGGGTCGATGGAAATGACATTTTGTAAATTTCCGCCTCTAAAAATGGCATTATTCATTCTTACACCGTCAACTGTGATTAATAATCTATTTGTCGAAAAACCTCTTATCATAGGGCTTCCGCCTCCCATTTGGCTTTTTTGCACATACACTTGCCCTGTGTTTTCTAATAAATCAGCACTAGTTTGTGGGTTTGTAAATTGAACGTTTTTTGCATCTACACTTACTATTTTTTGAGGTATGTCCTTTTTACTCTGCTCAAACTTTGAAGCTGAAATAACTACTTCTTCCAAGCCTTGGGTATTTGAAACTAAATACACTCGGTTTGATTGTCCTAATTGAAGTTTGGTTATTTTTTTTAGCACATGGGATAAATGCTTAAAATAGATAAACTCTGTTGTTGAAAATTGACCCAATTCTGCTTCTCCTCTAAAATTAGTAATAACACTTTTAGATTTGTCTACATTGTAAATAGCCACTCCGAAAACGGGTTCTTTAGTAGCTAAATTTAGTACTTTTATATTCTGTGCTTCTGATAATACAGTTGCAAAAAAACAAAAGAAAACAATGTAATAAAACTTCATTTTTTAACTAAAAACTTGATTAAATATTTGCAGTGATTTAGGTGTTTTAAAACCTCCTAAATGTAGTTCAAAATATAGCAAAATCATACTCAAAAAAGATTGTCTCTGTTTTGCATTAATCTTTATATTGGGTAAGGCATCAAATGTTATGCCTAATAACTGTTTTAGCAATATTAAATTTTCTCCAGAAATAGTGTATCTGTCACTCGGTTTTAATTCGAATTTACCTTCATTTAAGTTAAAAAATGGGTAATCAATATTTTTTGAGTCAGGATAAAACCCTAAATACTTTGTTAATTTTATTAGAAATAATAAATGAAAATTAGAATATTCTGATTGCGAATCGAGCCATAAAAGGGCGTTTTCCAAGTAACTAAAAAGTGATTCATTTTGTTCTTCTTCTTTTAACGTGTTTGCTAGCACTTCTGCCAAAAACATAACAATCGAACTTTTTAAAACATTAGTATGTAACGTACTATAAATGCTGTTTAATTTAGTTTCTTTTATGGTTTGTAATGATCTGTTTTCTTTGTAAACTATCACAATTTGAAGTTGTGATAATAACTGAAAATAAGCCACTTTGGAATTTCCTTTTTTACTTTTTAAAACACCTCGAAGTAAAAAGCTTAAAACCCCATATTGTTCTGTATAGCATTTAACTATGAGGTCGTTATCTTTATATTTTAATTTGGATAGTACAATGGCGTTTGTAGTAGCTAACATTATCTAACAACCATTAATTTTAAAACTTTAGTCTCTAAGGAATCTAAATCTGATAGCATGATGAGATAAACACCCGAAGCCACCACATTATTAGCAAGATTTTTTCCATTCCAATAGGCTGTACCACCATCAATTTCTAAATTATTCCCACCGTATCTTTGATTTACACGAGATTGTGCTTCGGCCACTAAATTGCCTTCAATATCGGTTATTTTGATATTCACATTTTCTGAAATATCTTTAATTTTTACTTTCTCATCTACTATATTAAAATGAGGTCTTACTGGATTTGGGTAGGTATAGGCGCTTTCTAAATCGTCAAATGGACTGGAATTTCCTGAATTAAAAGACACCAAGCCTTTACTGGTTGCTATGTAAACGCTTCCATTAATTTTATCTAATGAGATATCTCGTATGCTATTAGATGGTAACGGTGAATTATCTTTTGTAAAGTGAAAAATAGTTTTTTGCCCATTGGATGAGAGGTAAAATAACCCGGAATCATCAGTCCCTATCCATTTATTATTTGAACCATCAACCTCAATATCTGTTATAAATTGCTGAAATAATAATTCTTTGGCAATACCGTCTTCTTCAATAATTATTTCTTCTACACGAACGTTTTCATCAGTAAAAAAATTTGATGTATTGTATAAAACCCTTAACCCTCTCAAAGTTCCAATCCATAATTGATTTCTATTATCTAAAGCCAATGCAGTTGTAACTTGTACCGGCATATTTTCATCTTCTTTAAAAATTGCTTTAAGATTATTACCTCCATTATTATTAAAACCTATAAGTCCAAACTCATAACTTGCAACCCATTTGGTGTTATCAAATCCTATAACAATATCAGCAAATCCAGGATTTCCACCTCCAAACCCATCGGGGTTAATCTCATTAAAGCTGAAGGAATTCCATTGATTAGTATTTGGGTTATAAGATTTTAAAGGTTCGTCAATCCTACTTGTTACAGTCCATAATAATCCGTTTTGATCGAATACTGAAGCACCAACTCTAATATCTTTATAATCTGGGTTGCCTGGTAAAACCAAGGACTCTAATCCACTATTAGTTTCATTGTATAAAATAGTTGGGACATCTTCAATCACCTCTAATAGTCCACTAAAAAAAGAGCTTATAAATACTTGATCTAAATTAAACGGATTAATAGCTATACTATTTAAACACTTTGCCTCGAAAACTTCACTATACAAATTATTTATCCAGATATCTTCTTTTAAATGGCTAAATCCTCTACTATTTAATGGGTACGGATTATAAAATAAATCATATTCACCAAAAGTTACCCACAACCCATTGGGTTCTGTTTCAATTGAAAATGGTGTGTTTAATAAGGGTCCATCTGGATGTATTTCTTCATAACCAATAGGGTTTGTAAGTGGTGTTTTTAAAATTCCAAAATCTTTAGTGCCTATAAAAATATTATTTTCATCAATAGTTGCTGCTGTATATCGAGTATTTAGTGTAGTATCAATTGTAGCTTGAGATATACTGTTGAAACTAGAATCATAAACAAACACATCGTTCTGTGTTGTTACAATTAGATTATCGTTAACTGTACGTAAATCTAGCGGCGGATTATTGTATAAAAAAACTTCGCTTATCGCGTCATTTATAATTTCATAGATTTTTCTATTCGTATTTATAGCATATAATTTATCTACTTGAGTTTCTATTGCGGTCCAGCTGCCAGAATTAATTAATTGCCAGTTTTGAAAATCAATTAAATTAGGATTAGAAATTTGTGCTTTTCTAATGCCGTTGCCTCCTTGGCAGGATGCATAAATAGAATCCCCGAAAATAGTGGTTTGAGTTACTGGAATTTGTGAGCCATTATTTCCTATAAAATAAGTATCGCCAAATTCTAGTCTTTCTAAATCAAATACCGAAATTCCGAAATCCGTAGAAATATAAACTAAATTTAGATATGTGTTAAAATGATTAATTCTTTTTTCGGTGGGAGGAATGGTTGGTTTATCAATGATGTCTACAAGAGTTAAAACATCATCATCATTATCAAATGCTATTTCTATTAATCCATTTTGGTAGCCTATAACTAACAATTCATAAACTTCACTGTAATAAATTGAGGATATAGTTTCACCAGAAAGCCCATTTATTGTGCTTAATTCTGCTATTTCGTTTGTTTGTGTATCTAGGCTAAAAATGGCATTATCAGCGGCCGCATAAATTTTACTATTTCCTTGAGACACATCTTTTATTTCAGTGTAAGAGAAATGGCCTTTCCATAAATCTGAAAAATCCTGAGAATAATTTAGAACAGGGACTATGAGAATTAAAAATATAGTTAGTCTCTTGTACATGGCTGTTTTTTGGATATTCAAATATATTTATAACTAACGAGTTTTACTTTAAAATAATATACTTTAAATAAAAAAAGCTTTCCTTTTAGGAAAGCTTTTAATTCAAATTAATATTTTAATTTATACAACGCCTTGAGCCATCATAGCTTCTGCTACTTTCACAAAACCTGCAATATTAGCGCCTTTTACATAATCTATGTAGCCATCGTCATCTTTACCATATTCTAAACATGACTTATGAATATTAGACATAATGTCTTTAAGTTTATTATCAACTTCTTCTCTGGTCCATTTATATCTTAATGAATTTTGTGTCATTTCTAAACCAGAAGTTGCAACACCACCAGCATTTGAAGCTTTTCCAGGTGCAAATAATATTTTTGCTTTATGAAAAACAGCAATTGCTTCTTTAGTAGATGGCATATTGGCTCCTTCACTAACACATATACAACCATTTTTGATAAGCACTTTCGCGTCATCTTCTTGAAGTTCGTTTTGGGTTGCACATGGTAATGCTATTTCACATTTAACTTCCCATGGCGTTTTACCTTTTACAAATTTTGCATTAGGGTAAGACTCTAAATATTCGCTTATTCTTCCTCGTTTTACATTTTTAAGTTCCATTACAAAAGCAAGTTTCTTTTCATCTATTCCTGCTTCGTCATAAATATATCCAGATGAGTCTGAAAGGGTTAATACTTTACCTCCTAATTGTAATACTTTTTCTGCTGCGTATTGTGCTACATTTCCAGAGCCCGATACTACAACATTTTTACCTTTAAACGAATCTCCTTTTGTCTCAAGCATTTTTTCAGCGAAGTAAACATTTCCATACCCTGTAGCTTCTGGTCTAATTAATGAACCGCCCCAAGACATTCCTTTACCTGTTAAAACACCTGTAAACTCATTATTTAATTTTTTATACATCCCAAATAGAAATCCTATTTCTCTTGTTCCTACTCCTATATCTCCCGCTGGAATATCTGTATTTGGTCCAATATATCTAAATAATTCACTCATAAAAGCATGACAAAATCGCATTATTTCATTATCACTTTTGCCTTTTGGATCGAAATCTGACCCTCCTTTTCCACCACCCATTGGTAATGTGGTTAATGAGTTTTTAAATACTTGTTCAAAAGCTAAAAACTTTAATATACTGGCATTTACTGTTGGATGAAAACGCAATCCTCCTTTATAAGGTCCTATAGCAGAATTCATTTGAACTCTATACCCTCTATTAACTTGTATTTCTCCTTTATCATCTACCCATGAAACCCTAAATGAAATTAATCTTTCTGGTTCAACCATTCTTAAAAGAATGTTTTTACCATAATAAATATCATGTTTCACGATGTAAGGGATCACAGTTTCCGCAACTTCCTCTACCGCTTGCAAAAATTCAGGTTCATGACTATTTCTTTCTTTTACCAGATTTAAAAATGCTTCAATATTACTTTTCATATGCACTTATATTATACTTAAATTTATTAAATAAGTAATTTATCGGCGCAAATATACGTTATCTTTAAAAATAATGACCAAATTTTTAAAAATTCGCAATAAATATTTTTAACATTTTTCCGTCGATTCATTAATATTTGTTTGTTAAATGAGTTTTTATATATTTGTCTGTAACAATGCCTCAAAAAAACAAACCTTTATATGCTTAACTTGAAACATTTAGCTTTAGCGATGTGCTTGTTTGTTTTTGTGCAAAGCGCAAATGCACAATTAGGCTTCTCCCACGAAATAGGAGCTATCGCTGGACCACTTCAGTTTAGAGCAGATTATGGTGTTCGGGAAAATTCAACAACAAACTTTGGTAATTCTGGTTTTGGTATTGGAATCATTCATTACTTAAATTTCACTTATAGTGCTGATTGTAATTGCTACACCACTGATACTTATTTTAATGATCATTTTAAATTAAGGAATGAAATTTCTTATAATAAAACAAACTTAAAACATTACGGTAAATGGGTTGGAAATCGTGTTAATCCGGATGGTTCTGTTGTACCTAGAAATACCATCGAAGCCAATCAATTAAGAGGTCATACAGGGGTGACTAAAAATCTTGATGTAGGAACTCAGCTCGAGTTTTTTCCATTAAGTATTCGTTCTTTTCAAGCTTTTGCATACCCACTTGCTCCGTTTATAAGTTTAGGTGTGCATTATACTTCATTTTCACCAGAGGTTCAAACCACTTATGATAACCCAAACCCACTGGCTTTTGGGGACGTTACCGACCCTAGTAATTTTTATTCTGGATGGGAACCAGGATCTGTTGACGCTTCACCTGGCGGTACTTGGTCTATAGTTTCGAGTATTGGCGTTAGGTATAAGCTGACGAAACTTTCGGACTTAATGTTAGATATGAGATGGCAATATTATTTTAGTGATTGGGTTGATGGGCTTAATCATCAATTGGATTCTAACAAATATAACGATTGGTTGGTATGGGTAAACGTTGGCTATATATATTATTTAGATTAATTTAATGCTTGCTTCAAATCACCAATTAAATCATCAATATCTTCAATTCCTACACTAAGTCTAATTAAAGAATCAACTACGCCTGTTTTCTCCCTTTCTTCTTTCGGAATACTCGCATGTGTCATACTTGCTGGATGACCAGAAAGTGATTCAACACCACCTAAAGATTCTGCTAAAGTGAATACCTTTAAATTTTCAATTATTTTAATGGCTTCATCGTAGTTATTTCCTTTTGTTGTAAAAGATATCATTCCACCAAAATCTGTCATTTGGCTTTTGGCAATTTCATGGTTTGGATGATTTTCAAAACCAGGCCAGTACACATTTTCTATTTTAGGGTGTTTTACTAAAAATTCGGCAACCGCTTTACCATTTTCACAGTGCCGTTGCATTCTCACATGTAGCGTTTTAATTCCTCTCAAAACTAAAAAACTATCTTGCGGCCCACAAATAGCACCGCTAGCATTTTGTATAAAATAAAGTTTATCTGCTAAATCTTTATCTTTCACTACTAAAGCTCCCATTACCACATCGCTATGCCCGCCTAAATATTTAGTTGCAGAATGCATTACAATATCAGCCCCTAATTCTAATGGCTTCTGTAAATAAGGCGTTGCGAACGTATTATCAACCGCTAATAGAATATCATGTTTTTTTGCAATCTTTGAAGCTGCTTTTATGTCAATAATATTCATCATTGGGTTTGTTGGTGTTTCCACCCATATAAGTTTTGTGTTTTTGTTTACAAATGCCTCTATATTAGATGCATCTTGCATCCCAATAAAATGGAATTTAATTCCAAAATCTTGAAATATTTTTGTGAATAACCTAAAAGAACCACCATATAAATCGTTGGTAGAAATTACTTCATCGCCAGGTTTTAAAAGTTTTATTATGGCATCAATAGCGGCAAGCCCAGAGCCAAACGCTAACCCGTAATTCCCATTTTCAATACTTGCAAAAGCATTTTCTAAAGCATTTCTGGTAGGATTGTGCGTTCTAGAATATTCATATCCTTTATGCCCACCAGGTGTGGTTTGTGCATAAGTTGATGTTTGATATATTGGCGGCATTACAGCTCCATATGCTTTATCATTTTCTTGTCCGCCGTGAATTACTTTAGTATTAAATTTCATTTATAAATTAAATTTTTACAAATGTAAGTTTTAATTCGTTGTATTCAAATGCAATATTTATCTTTAAGGTTAATAATAATTTTAAAAATGCTAAATAAAAAATATCGCTTTATTATTGGTGCTTTATTCATTTTATTAGCTTGTGAAGAAGACATAAAAGTAGATTTTTCAGAAATAAACATTTCATCCGAAAACAATAAAATAGTAGAAGTTTACATTCCAAACGCCATTGGTAATAAAGATGTCGCTACAAACATAAATTCGGCAATAGAAAAAATAGTCATAGCCGCTTTACATATTGGCGAGCCAGATAATATTACATCAAAATCTATTGAAACCAGCATCACCGCATTTAATAATGAATATGTTGCTTTTATTAATGATTTCCCAGAAACTTCCCCACCGTGGGAGGCGCAAATTGATGGCGAGGTACTATATCAATCGCCCGAAATAATTAGTGTAGCAATTACATCTTACACTAACACTGGGGGCGCACATGGAACCTTAAATATTTCTTTTGAAAATTTTAATTCGCAAACGGGATTGCCTATTACAAACCTGGAGTTATTTAATGATATTGATGCCTTTAAAAAATTAGCAAAATCTTATTTGGATAAATCAATAGAGAATAAAAATATTCTTTTTGACCCCTTAGAATTTGAATTACCTAACAATATAGCTTATAGTGAAGAAGGCCTTATATTACTTTATAATACCTATGAAATCGCCCCTTATACGGCAGGCGTAATAGAGTTTGTTATTCCCTTTAACAAAGCCAAGTCCTTGTTAGTTTTTAATAGCCTTTAAAAGCGCCAAAACATACCCGTAATGTAATCCTTCATGAATTGCGACAAATTGTAAAGCCTCTTCAATATTAGTTAACGTATTCCCAGAAGTTGACACCGTATATGAATTGTAATTTTTAAAAGCACCGAGGTTATAATCTTGGTTGGTCTTTTCTATAGTTGAAAATAATAAAGATTGTATTTCTTTAACTTCTTCTGCAGATAATTCACCTTCTGGCTTGGTATCTTTTCTATATTTATTTATCAAATTTTCTGAAACCGTTGGTTGTAATCCAGATAATTTATAAGTCAATAATTGTTCAGAAACAACGATATGGCCAATATTCCAAATAATATTATTACTAAATCCTGTTGGTATTTTATTTAAATCTTTTAAAGGAGTAGTATCTATTATTTTATTGAAAATGCCACGTGTTTTATTTAAAACTTGAAAGGTAAAATCCATATTATTTAATTTTTCGCTAAATATAGTTTTAATTTGTTTTTCGAAACCATCTATATAATGAAAAAAGTATATTATTTAAAAACATGTAATACATGTTTACGTATTTTAAAGGAACTAAATTTACCTTCTGATTTTGAATTACAAGACATTAAAAATGAAGAAATAACTGTAAAGCAATTAGAACACATGAAAGCGCTTGCTGGAAGTTACGAGGTGTTGTTTAGTAAACGAGCTAAACTATACAAGGAAATGGATTTGAAAAATCAAGAATTATCCGAACGCGATTACAAACAATATATCCTTCAGCATTATACGTTTTTAAGCAGACCCGTAATTATAATTGATAATGAAATATTTATTGGAAATTCAAAAAAAACAGTAGAAGCTACAAGAAAGACGCTGCAATTAAAAGCCTAATTATATTATCACACAAACACTTTTTAAATTTGTGCTCTTTTTATAAAAAAGCTTTAAAAAGTGTATTATTTTTATAACGTATCAAATACTAAATAAGTAAATGAATAAAACTGCTTTGTTTTCGCTTATAAGAGAAGCTTGTATTAATAAGGGAATTGATATTAAGGCGCACCAAAGTTTTATTGACCGTTTTATAGGTAATGCAGATTTATTGCATTATCTATTTGCTCAAATTTATTCGTATCGAGATGATTTTGATACATCTTTTAAAGAAATTATTGATTTAATCATTGAAAGTTATAGTGAGCGGAATCCTAGTTTAAAAAAACTTGACCAAAAAAAAGAATCTAAAAACGGTTGGTTTTTGAGTAATGAATTGGTTGGTATGAGTCTTTATGTAGACAGGTTTGCTGGCGACCTTAATGGTATGTCAGGAAAACTAGATTATTTACAAGACTTGGGTGTAAATCTATTACACTTACTGCCTATTTTTAAAAGTCCAGAACACGCGAGTGATGGCGGCTATTCAGTGTCTGATTATCGTGTAATAGACGAAAAATTTGGAACCTTAGCTGATTTAAAATCGTTACAAAAAAAGCTTCTTAAAAAGGATATGTATTTGATGATTGACATTGTTGTTAATCACACTTCAAACGAGCATGAATGGGCAGAAAAAGCACGTGCAGGAGATACATATTATCAAGATTTTTTTTACACGTATGATGAGCGAACTATTCCGGATAAAATGGAAGCATCGATGCCGGAAGTATTCCCAGATATAGCCCCGGGGAGTTTTACTTATGATGAAAAAATGAAAAAATGGGTCATGACCGTTTTTAATACGTATCAGTGGGATTTAAACTATACAAATCCTCGAGTGTTAAAAGCGATGCTGGAAAATATTTTCTTTTATGCTAATTTAGGAGTTGATATATTACGAATTGATGCCCCAGCCTTTATCTGGAAGCAAATGGGAACCACTTGCCAAAACCTTCCAGAAGCTCATACCCTATTACAAATAATGAAAATTGCTAAAGAAATAGCAACACCCGGAATGGCTATTCTTGGTGAAGCCATTGTAGCTCCAAGGTATATTATGGATTATTTTGGTAAAGGTTATTTAACAAATAAAGAATGCGACCTTGCTTACAATGCTACGCAAATGGCACTTCAGTGGGATGCATTGGCAACAACCGACACAAGAAATATGCTTGCTAACCAAGAGATTATCCAACAAAAACCGTTAGGGACTACCTGGATAAATTACACGCGTTGTCATGATGATATTGGATTATGTTTTGAAGATGATTACATTAAACAAGTTGGTTACAACCCTTTTAAGCATAGAGCCTACCTTAAAGATTATTTAGGCGGGCGTTTAGCCACCACGCCATCATCGGGTGATTTATTTGGTGTTAACCCTAAAACAAATGATGCCCGTATTTCAGGCACGCTGGCATCAATATGCGGTCTTGAAAAAGCAGTAAATAATGGCGACGTCGAGGCTATTCAAACATCCATTGATAAAATTTTATTAATGCAAGCAAATTGTGTTTTTCTAGGTGGTATTCCTATGCTTTATTATGGTGATGAAGTTGGTTACACTAATGATCATTCTTATTTAAAAGATTCTGGGAAAAGTTATGATAATCGATGGATGCACCGCCCACAAATCAATTGGGATAAAAACGCGAAGATTAATCAAAAAACATCTATTGAAAGTAAAATTTTTAAAGGGTTTCAAGCCATTATAAATATTAGAAAAACG
>NZ_JABDMV010000115.1 GCF_013001275.1 Flaviramulus sp. | reverse complement strand
TAAAAATTGGAGCTGACATTATTGCCATACCAACTCATGGTAAAAAAGGGTTGGCTCACTTTTTTTCTGGTAGTATAGGAGAAGATGTTGCAAATCATGCTACTTTACCGGTTATGACATTTAAGATTTAAGGGCATTTAGAAAAAGAGACTTTACTTATTTAAATTAATTTATATCAATATCTGAAATGGCTAATACATTAAACAATTTTGCTTTTGTATTAAAATAATCGTTTTCTAAAAATATACCTTTTAGTTTGGCATCAATAAGTTTTGACTCTCTTGAATTCACTAAAAACAGGGAGCTTTCGCCTAAAAGAAATTTACGTTCTTCAGCTTTTAGCATACTGGCATAATCATCGACTATAACTCTGAGATATTCATTTTGAGTTGAGTAAGATTCCAATTCTTTATTGATTGCATCTATTTTGTTTTTCAAAGTTACTTTAGTGGTCTGAATTTCAAACTGAGTATCTTGTATTTTTATTTTGGAAAGTGTTAAATCCCCCCTTTCCTTTCTTAAAAACAATGGAAAACTAATATTTAAGCCCGCTTTATAAGCTGAAGTACTAAACGATCTTGAAACCTCTGGTGTTTCTGATAAGAAATTATATTGTAAATCTATTTGAGGCAATAAGTTGTTTATTTTCAAGCGCCTATCAATATTTAAACTTTGAAATTTATAATCTAGAGACCGAAGTTTTGGATGCAAACTGAGATCTAAATTTTCTGTTTCCAATTGAGAAGTGTTTAAAGTTTTATCGATTAAGACGAATGTATTTACATCTGGAATGACATTTTCTTTTATTTCAATAGGTGTATTTTCATTAAGCCATAAATAATTTGATAATTCCAAAGAAGTTTTTACAAATTTAATTCTAGATTTCTCTAAATTTAACTTTCTGTTATTTAGAGCTATTCTAGCCTCGAGGGTATCAATAGCAGCTACTTCACCAACTTCAAAACTCTTTTTTATGCCATCAAAACGCATTTTAGCATTTACTAAAAAATCATCATAAACACATTTTTCGTTATAAGTTTTAAGCCAATTTAAATAAGTAATCGTGGCGTCATATATAATATTGCTTACCATTAATTGTCTGTCAGCATGGGCTTGTTTTGTAAATAATTTAGCTTGTTTTAACATTGCCATGCGCTTGTTTATAAATAAACCTTTTGCGACAGAAACGGACACGCCTACGCTGTACAATCCATCATCAGGTAAATTGGCTTCGGGGTTTAAATAGATACCATCATTTTCTTCAAAGTTTCCTTTTAACTCTACTCCATACCAAGTAGGAATTTTAAAAGTTGCGTTAAGTTTATTATAATATTCGGTATTCTTAAACTTTTTTCTATCATAATCAACCTCAAGTTTTGGATCAAAGGCACCACGAGATTTTAATAATTTAGCTTCACTTTCATTGATGATTAAATTGGCTTGCTTTACAATTGGATGAAATGTTTTTACATAGCCTAAATATTCAGACAAGTTTATTATTGTTGTGCTATCTTGAGCGGAAATGTTACTACTAAAAGAGAGCAAGATAATTAATATTATAAGTCTCATTTTTTGTTGTATTTAGAAATGGATTTCTCGTTTTCTGGTTGATAATAGTTAGGAGGGAAACTATTAATTTGTCGCCATAATTCAAACCAAATAGGAACATCTTCAAGTAAAGCAATAGTTTTGGCACCAGACCCTACACGAATAGCTTCAGGCCACTCATGATCGGTTTCATCTGGGGCTAATAAAACTCTATATTTTCCATTATCACTTATGAATCTCTCTATAGCCACAACTTTTGCCCCATATGTTCCATAAGACACGTTTGGCCACCCACTAAAAATAATGGCGGGCCAACCATCAAATTGTACACGTACTTTTTCGTTAATATGCAGAAGAGGTAAATCTATTGGCCGTACAAATGTTTCAATTGCCAAATCGTATTTTTCAGGCATAATACCTACTAAATCTTCACCTTCTTTAAAGGTGCCTCCAATACCACCTCGAAGCGCTTTATTTATATAGCCGCTTTGAGGAGCTGTTACATAGAGCAGACTATTTCTAACTTTATAATTAGTATAATCGTTTTCAAGCTTTGTAACTTGGGCTTCCGTATCAAACTGACTAGATTGTGCTGAAAACATATCGCTTTGCGCTTTAGATATTTTATCGGTGTATTGAGCTCGAATACTTGATAATTCTATTTGTGAGTTAATAACTTCATTTTTACTTGCTAAGTATTTATTTTCCTGCGAAAGAAGTTTAGCCCGCGTTTCTTGAAGTTTTAATCGTTTTTCTTCAACATCTTTAACGGCTTTTAAGCCTTCATCTTGTAGCGTTTGAATACGTTTAAATTGTCTCTCAGCAATTGAGAAATTTGTTTTTGCTGCTTCAAAATCTATACTATCGCTTTGTACTTTTAGTTTGGATTGCAAAAATTTATTTTCAGTTTGCTCCGTTTTTAGTTTCTCCTCATTTATTAACGCCGTAACCTGCCTATTTAAAGCTGCTATTTTTCCCTGATAAGCATTAACCGATGATGATTTTGCTTGTATTTGTTGATTTGTTCTTTCTACTAATTTATCATCAAAATAGTCACTCTTTACTTCGGATATTCTTAAAACAGTATCACCTTTTTTAACAAAATCACCTTCTTGTACAAACCATTCTTCAATTCTGCCGGGAATTTGAGACTGTATCGTTTGTGGTCGTTGATTTGGTTTTAAAGTAGTTACTAAACCTTGTCCAGTAATGTTTTGAGTCCATGGCAAGAATAACGCAATAAAGCCAATGATAGCTCCAGCCATTAAGAATCTATTAAAGTATTTATAGTAAGATTTATCTAGAATATTTTTGCCAGATTTATAAGTACTTAAATCTACTTTTTTATTTAATTGGTTATGAGATATATTCAACATAACTTAAAAGTTTTTTGTTTTAATTTCACCTTTTTCTAAAATAATTTGTTGCTCACATTTATTAACCCAGGCATCACTACTACTTACAACTATAAGTCCCCAAGGATTGTCTTTATGGGTTAAATATTTTATAATATCATTGGTCTCTTTTTGATTAAATCTATCCAAAGCATCTTCTAATATTAATATTTTGGGTTGTTTTAAAATTGCTCTAGCTAACACTATTTTTTTTGAAACCGTATGAGACATTTGTTTCCCGTCTGGATACAAAACTGTTTGTAAACCATTGGGTTGTTCTCTTAAAAAGTCAATTAGCCCAATTTGAGTTAGAGTTTCCAGTATGGAACTATCTGTAATAGCTGGATTTCCAAAAGTTAGGTTCTCCTTTATTGTTCCTTCAAATGGTGTTTCCTCGGTTAAGGATAAACCTAATTGTGAACGATAATGATTAAGATTTAAGCTTTTAATTGATAAATTATTAACATGAATATTGCCAGATGTTGGCTGAATAACGCCAGAAATTAATCTAAGTAATGTTGATTTACCAGAACCACTTTCTCCTTTAACTAAAATTCTACTTTTGGAATTTATATGTAATGATATGTTGTCTATAATTGGTTTTTCTCTATTTGAAACTTTATACGACACATCTGCTAATTCTAAATTAATGCCAGCATTGAAATCCAAAATTTCGCCATATTGATTTTCTAAATCTTTATCAACTATTTGACCCAATTTTTCAATCGATGTCAGTACATCATAGAATGATTCTAATCCTAAAATTAGTTTTTCAACTGAAGCGATCACAAGTAGAATAATAATTTCCGCAGCAACAAATTGTCCGATATTCATTTCTTGATTAAGTACTAAAGCACCACCAATAAGAAGTAAACTTGCTGTAACAATAACTTTAAAACTAATCATTTGAATAAATTGAATAACTAGTATTTTAAAGTGACTTTCTCGTGCATTAAGGTATTCACTAACCAAAGCATCATTTTTTTCAATGGCTAAATTAGTTTTTCCTGATAATTTGAAGCTAACCATTGTTCTGGCAATCTCTTGAATCCAGTGAGCAACTCTATATTTATATTTTGATTCTTGCAAACTAGTGTGTAATCCACTTTTAGCAGTAAATTTAAATACGACAAAAATGAGCACCAATAATAACAAACCAAAAATGATAAAAAATGGATGGTAAAATGATAATAAAATAAGAGCAAACAAAATTTGTAAAACGGCCGTAGGTACGTCAATTAAAATTTTCGAAAGTCCTTTTTGAACGGTTAAAGTATCAAAAAAACGATTGGCAAGTTCGGGCGGATAATAATCACGTAACTCGGTCATTTTTATTTTCGGGAAGCGATAACTTAATTCAAAAGATGATCGCAAAAATATCCGTTGCTGAATAGTTTCAATAATACGTAATTGCATCAATTGTAAGGCACCGGAAAAAGCAACTCCAAGCGTAACTAAAATAACCAAAATAACCCAAGAGGTTGATATTTCCGCACCTTGAATTAAGTTTATAATAGCTTGAATCCCTAATGGAAGTGATAACGCTACAATACCAGAAAAAATAGCGTAATAAAATATTTGCAGCACATCTCTTTTTTCTAATTGGAGCAAGCCCATAAATCGTTTCCAAGGTGACATTGATTCTTTATTCATAACTAAGATTTAATTGTTTTTAGAACAAGGTTCTTTAAAAAATCTGTTGGTGAAATATTATTAGTACAATCTGTGATCGATTGAAAATGATCTTTTAGAAAATATTGATGTAAACTAGCTTCTAAAATGGTACTTGCTAAACTAGATGGAAATTTATAATCGGAATTAATAGCTACTATCATTTCTCGTAACCGATGAACAATACGTTTATAAACTATAAAATATCCTTCCTTATTCTCCTGATCGACCTCTTTTGTTAAAAAGGATTTAGAGTTTTCGTTAATAATAATTCTATTCAATACGACCTCGTTAATATGTGAATAATTAGAATCTTTTTTGATACTTCTTGTGACTATTTCAATGGCTTTTTCTAATTTTTCTAAAGCATTTAAATTATGAGTTTCAAATACTAATTGATACTCAATCCATGCCCAATACCAGGAAGACAAGTAAAGTAATAGCTTATGTTTGCTTTCAAAATAGCGATAAACAGAACTTTCATTAGAATTTATAAGTATTCCTAATTTTTTAAAAGTGAAACTATCAAAACCAATGTCGTCTATTAATATAATGCTATGCTCTATGATACGTTTACCTAATGTTGAAGATTCGGGGTCTTTTACATAAATTTTTTCTGGTACAACTATTTTTAAATTTGATAGTAAGTTTTCCATAATTAATAATTTTAATTTCAAATATAATAGTATTACTATTAAAAAAGAAATTAAAACTACTTTTTTTTATATTTTTAAAAAATCAGATTTAGGACCGACTTTGTTCTACGGTTTAGAAAATTATTTCTCATTCTTCTTTAAATATGATAAATGTCATATTTGTCACCATTTTATGTAAGTATTTTTGCTTAATAAAATTACTTAACATGAAGAAAACACTAAAATTAATGACTGTTTTATTTGCATCACTATTATTAAGTTGTGGAGGCAAAGAAGAAAAAAAGAAAGAAGGATTCTCGTATGAGAAAAAAGCCTCTTCAGAACAAATTACGGCAAAAAAAGTTGAAAAAATTCCCGCTTCCCAAAGAGTTGATTTGGTGAGTAAAGGAGTCGGCCCTATTGAGTCAGTAACCCTAGGAAATGAAATTGATGAAAAAATGGCATTACATGGAGCCGATGTTTACAAAAAAATGTGCGCAGCATGTCACAGACCAGACAAAAAATTTATTGGTCCTGCACCAAAAGGAATTTTAGAACGTAGAACTCCAGAATGGGTTATGAATATGATATTGGATCCGGAGAAAATGGTTAAAGAAGATCCATTATCCAAAGAATTATTAATAGAATTTAATGGTTCTCCTATGGCTAATCAAAATCTTTCAGAGGAGGATGCTAGGGCAGTCTTAGAATATTTTAGAACGCTTTAAACACAATATAAATTAAATAAGAAACCGATGAAATTAACTAAACAATTATTCTTCGTTTTTGCATTTGTAGCCTTGTTATACTCATGTAAAAATGAAACTAATCAAAACAATACGACAGATAGTAGTACAGCAACTGAAAACAATTCTAATGAGAACAAAGGACAAGCGTTTATAGAAGATGATGGTTCTACACCAAATTGCTTACAAATAGCTATATCATCACCCAATCATAAAACCCTAGTAGCTGCAGTTCAAGCAGCGCAAGTAGAAAATGCTTTGGTCAATGTGGGACCGCTTACGGTCTTTGCTCCAACGGATGAAGCTTTTGCGGCTTTGCCAGAAGGAACCGTTGAAAATTTGGTGAAACCTGAAAACAAAGCTACGCTCGCTAATATTTTAAAATACCATGTTACACCAGGTAATTTAAGTAAGTCGATATTAAAAAAACTACCAAAATTAGGTCAAGCCAATAATCAATATATTATGGTTGAGGTTATAAATGGTGAGCCTGTAATTGGTGGTGCTAATATTATTGCTAGTGTAAAAGCCGGCAATGGTATAGTTCACGTAATAGACAAAGTTTTATTACCACCAACTGAATAATAAATCAATAATCAAAAACATTAAACAATGAAAAATTTATTAAAATCCACTATTACATTAGTAACTATTCTAGTTGCATTTACAAGTTGTAATAATTTAAATAAATCAAATTCTGGGGCGTTATCAAGTAATATAGCAGAACGCGTTTATGTGCCACCAGGACAACATGATTCTCATTATGCTTTTATATCCGGTGGCTATAGTGGAAATGTTACCGTTTATGGATTGCCTTCTGGACGAATGTTTAAAGAAATCCCAGTATTTTCACAATTTCCTACTTCTGGCTATGGCTATTCTGAAGAAACAAAACCATTATTAAATACGTCTTTCGGATTTATTCCATGGGACGATGCTCACCATCCAGATATTTCACAAACAAATGGAGAAATTGATGGCAGATACATTTTTGTGAATGGAAATAACACACCACGTATTGCAAAGATTGATCTTTTAACTTTTGAGACCACAGAAATTATTGAAATTCCTAACAGTGCTGGAAATCATAGTTCTTCATATGTAACAGACAATACAGAGTATGTTGTTGCTGGAACACGTTTTTCCGTTCCAGTACCACAAAAAGATATGCCAATAAAAGACTATAAAGGAAATTTTAAAGGAACCTTATCTTTCATAAAAGTTGATCCGAAGGATGGAGGTATGGATATAAAATTCCAAATTTTAATGCCAGGTTTTGATTATGATAAAGCACATCCTGGACGTGGTAAATCTCACGGATGGTTTTTCTTTACAACTTACAATACCGAGGAAGCTAGTACGCTTCTCGAAGTAAATGCGTCACAAAATGACAAAGATTTTGTTGCTGCCGTGAATTGGAAAATGATTGAAGAATATGTGAATAATGGTGGCGGTAAAAAAATGGCAACTAATTATGCCCATAATGTTTATGATGAAGCCACGCATACGGCAACTTCTACAATGAAGAAAGAGGTGCTAGTTGTTAATCCTTCAGAAGTTCCTGGTGCTATTTACTTTTTGCCAATGCCTAAATCGCCACATGGATGTGATGTTGATC
>NZ_JABDMV010000112.1 GCF_013001275.1 Flaviramulus sp. | reverse complement strand
AGTAACTTAGCGTTTGAAAGGTATAGAAACTAATACCTACCGGTAATATGATGTTTAAAGAGTTTGCTTGTATATTTTGTCCAAAAAATGAAAATGCTGTTATAAAATTGTCTAAAAAGAAATTATAGTATTTAAAGAATCCAAGAAATCCTAAATTTACTAAAATACTAGTCCATAACAATAATTTTCGTTTGGTTAGGTTTTTTTGTTTTAATAATTTAATTCCTATGGAATAATCAACCAAGGTACTAAAGGCAATCAACGCTAAAAACCGCCAATCCCACCAGCCGTAAAATACATAACTCGCTAAAACGATTAATACGTTTTGGAATTTAAGGTTGTTTTTCGTGACAAACCAATATAAAATAAAGACTATTGGTAGAAATATAGCGAAATCTATAGAGTTAAACAGCATTGATATTTTAAATTATTAATATAAACGATTATTTTTTAGTCATTTTTCGAAATTGAAAATAAGAAAATGAGAATAACCTACTCATTATACTTTTGGCCTTCACTTTATTTAAATTTAATTCTTGAAAACTTAAAAACTTGTCTTTATTTTTTATTAAAAACTGTTCTAGGTTGTAAAAGGCTTTATCATTCGTCCCTTGTGGGTGATAGCATATAGTAAAAATACCAGGAATTGAAACAGGTCTAGCATGACCAAGTTGCTGGGGTATAAAAATGAAATTGTGCTTTTTATAGGGTTTTAGTCCCATTGTATCACTAATAATAGTAATATCACTTTCTGTTTTTAAAGCTTTTAATGTATTTAAATCGAATGTATGTGCTGGTGCTACAAATATTTTAGGGTTAAGACCTTTATTCTTTAATTTTGTGAATCCTTTTTTTATTTTATCCTGTTGTTCCGCTAAAGGGACTCCAGCAAATTCAGATCTGTTATGAATAGGGTTAATACCCCCTTTGTTGGTTTGAAAGACATGGTTATTACCATGTAAACCTATTAGCCATCCTTTTTGTTCTAAATTTTTCGCCCATTGCCAGAATGTATCTCTTGGCGGATCAAACTTTTGTTCCGGATCTTCGTTATTAGGAATAACAGCAACTAGAGGTTTTATACTGTATTTGTCTAATAAAGCCTCCATTTTAAGCCATCGTTCCCATTTCATGGTTTCACAGGCATCATCTAGTCTAAATAAATATTTCATGTATTAATTTTTATTGTTACAAATAATCTTTGATAATTAAAACACTCAGTTTATTGTGTTCTTAAAGATTCTTTTAATTAGTTAGATCTCATTTTTTTAACAGTGATTTATATAAGTTTATTTCTTTAGTAATGGTATGATTGATGCTGTAAGCTTCAGCACGTATAAGACAGTTATGAACAACTTCATTATAATGGGCTTTGTTAGACAATAATTTATCAATTGCTTTTACTAATGCTTTATCATCATTTATTGGAAATAGGATTCCGGCCCCCTTAACAATGTTACCTAAACCTGGAGCATCTGCAGCTATAAAAGGATTGCCAGATGCCATACCTTCAACGCACGAAAGCGAAAGCCCTTCATGATGCGATGATAAAATAATGATGTCTGATGCTTTTAATATGTTTATAACATCCATTCTTATACCCAAAAAGAAAACCCTATGAGATAATCCTAATTCTCGAGCTAAACCTTTACATTCATTTCGTAAAGGACCATCACCTATTAGAATAAGAACCACATGATCTGCCAAGTGTTTTAAAGCCTTTATAATGGTTTTTTGATCTTTGGGATACCTAAATGAAGACACTTGGGTTAGTATTGAAAATGTATCATCTAACTTTGACGAAATTTTATTTCTAGAAATAGCTTCGGTATTTTTTATTGCACTTAAATTAACACCATTTTGAATTAAAAAAAATGCATCATTATTGAATTTTAAATGTTTTTTTATGTTAACATCGACCTCTGGAGATATCGTAATAATTTTTGAATAGGCCGCGTATATAGTTCTGTCTATAACCTTAAAGAAGTACCATTTTCTTCTAGTATTAGAAGTACTATGCTCTGTATATACCAGTTTTGTTTTAGAAAAGCTTATTAATTTAGCCAATGCTACCCAATATAATGAAGGAAAGATATGAACATGTACAATATCATATTTTTTAAAAAGCGGTATTATTTTAAAAATCAATAGCGGGTTATATAAACTTGTATTTCCTAATGAAATTACAGAACAACAATTAAGTTTTTTTAGAGCTTTTAAAAAGGGGTAGTTATACCCATTAAGTAAAGCTAAATCTGCTTGAATACTTTGATTATTAAATAGAGGTAGTGATTCAAGTACAAGTTTTTCTGCTCCGCCCGTATCTAAACTATTTATAAGGTGTAGAATTTTCATGTGATTTTATTGATTAATTTTATGTGGTCACATGTAACATTTATATCATTATTATTTTGTTTGATTAAATTTTTAGCCATAGCTACTTCATTTTCTAATTTTATAGAGTATATATAAATGAAACATTACACCGAAGGGTAATGCCAATAGTGTTATGAATTTCTTAGGGTTTTCTTTGGTAAAAAACCATTTATGCAAGAACAAACAGGATGAGATATAATGCATGGCTCTAGAAAATGTATAAGAAAAATTATTAGAATATTTCATTTCTAAAATTCTAGAATAAAGAAAACCATTAGGGCTTTTTCTATATTGACTTAAAATAGTGTTAGAAGATCCGCCTTCAAGATACTCTATAATACAAAAAACTTCATTACTACATATAAATTGGTATTTTTGTCCAATCATCAAATACAGGGTACCTAGAGGAACCAAACGCTCCGCTTTGGTAATAGGGTATAAAGGATATTCTTTTACCACATCGGTTCTTAAAACTACTTTTTTATCGCCTTTAATTTTATGTTCTAACTCAATTTCAGACAGCGTTGCATATTTTAAATTCTCTGGTATTTTTCCTGCTATAGACCCATCTTTAAAGGCATCTAACCCAATAATACCAGCAATATTTTTTTTGTCTTCTTCTTCGTCCCAAATTCTTAATATTTTTTCAACCCCATCATCAGGCATAAAATCATCGGAATCAATACATACATTAAGTTCTGTATCTATAATTTTATAAGCAGCATTGTGGGCGCTATGCATGCCTTGGTTGTCTTGGTAATGGTATTGAATGTCTATTTTATTCTCTAAAACCCAAGAATTTACTAAAGCCTTGGTGTCATCTTGAGAGCCATCATCTATAATGAGCCAATTAAAGTTTTTATTAGTTTGAGTAACTAGACTATTATAGCAGTTTCCTAAACAAAACGCTCTGTTATAAGTGGGTGTAAAAACCGTTAGTAATTTCATAATTTGTTGTTAATTATTCGTAATACATTAAGTACATTAAAAAGGTGAATAAAAAATAGGCAGTAACTATTTTGGTAATCATGATTTGCTGGTTTTTAAAAAAGGATTGTTTAAGTACGGGGTATATAATAACGATAGCCATTAAAAACCATGATAAGTATGCAAAACGGTTCGAAAAGTTGGCACGAATCACTAAGATCCAAAAGGTATTACAAATTAAATAGGTATTAAAAAGTTGATTATAGAAGTGATCTTGAAAGCCTTTTTTAACAATGAAATACCAGCCCGAAAATACAGGAAAGGCACTAAAAATAAGAAAATCCCAGCGAAACCCCGTTTTTAGTACCGATTCGGTATACTCTCCACTAAGATAACCTGCTAAGCGTTCGTCTCCAAAGCCTAAGCTTGTAAATAAGGTAACAAACACAGAGCCTAGAAATAATGACATGGGAATCGCTATAAGCCATCCTTTTAAATAGGTTTTAGGATTATTATAAACCATGGTTAAGCCATAAGCCATAATAGGGAGTAGCACGGATTTATGAAATAAGGCTGCAAATAAAAATAATATGCCCATAATGAGTTTTTTTCTGGGGTAGCATAAGCCCCATAAAAACATAGAGGTTGCAACCCCGTTTCTAATACCATTTGTACCATAGGCATAAAAAGAGAAGGATGCTACAAACATTAAAAACGCATAAAACCAATAGGGTTTAAAATATTTCTTAGAAATAAGATACATGGGCAGTATATATACTATTGCCGTTATTAAAAAAAAACCATACACGCCTACAAAATAAGATAGCGTTTTCATGTAATAGTGAAATAAGACATCTTTGTCTGTAGTTACCTGAACACCATTAGCATAACTAATAAAATATCTTGAATAGCGACCCATATCTCCAAAAGCGTAACCACTTATAGGACGCAAACCTATAAATAGAATAACTAAAACCAATAATATCATACCAGAAGTTCTTAAAAATTTTAAATTTTTAAGATCATTTAAAGGAACTGTATAGGCATGTAAAAGATTAGCAAGTACTAGAAATAGACTAAAATAAATAAAGACATCGAAATAGTATTTTATAGGAATAAAGTCTATCATAAACTTTTCATTATTGAGTCACAAAGGGCTTTCGTAAATAATTTACCACCAAATTTATCAATATGATGCCCATCATATGTTGCATAACTCTGATTATTAGCCTTATTAAAATTAAAATAGGCTACACTATTTAATTTTGACACCGCGTCCATATCCTTATCAAAATCTGGATAAAACCTATTTTCAATTTCTAGTATATCCTTATCAATAGGGGTACTTACCAAATAAACCTGTCCATATTTTTTTAAATCTTTAATAAGCGTATCTAAACTTTTTTTTCTAAATTCTGATACTTTATAACCTTTTATAAATCCAGTAAACATGTTTATTTGATTTTTTTTCCAATCTTTAAAAACAAGGCTATCTTTTGGTAAGTTGTTCTCTTCCAACCAGCCATCCTTATGTAAAAACGATTTTTTTCTAAAAACAGCTTTAAAATGAAAATAGTTATAGTTTTTTAAAAGATATTCGAAATTTGGATTCATGGATATAAAATTCATATTATGAGGTGGTGTGCCACTTTCTTTAAACTCACCTTTATAATTATTGTTTTCTTTTTTTGAACCCAACATCCAGGGGTTGATAGCTATAATAAATAAGCCCTTTTTTGTGTTTGCATCTATTTTTTTTAGAATACTTTTTCTATAATGAGAACCAATCAGACCTTGGGAGATGGTAAAGCTATAATTAAAAATGGGTAAATCAAACTTACTATTATTATAATATTCATTAATGATGGCTGGTTGAAGGCCTTGTAAGGCGCGACTATCACCAATAATCATAGAAGATGCTTTCGGTGTTGTGAATTTATTGTAAAAATAATCAACGTACCCACCATAATGATGAAGAAAAAGTGTTAATAATAAAATTATTATTAAAAAAAACGATAATGATTTTATGAGGAACGTTTTCATATTAAAATTGGAAATAAATAAAGGATTGAGACTGCGCTCCAAACAGGATTATTGAAAAAATAATCAATAGATAGGTGCTCCATCTTATAAAAAGCGATTTACTAACCTTTTCTAAACCATGTTGATTATGCCTTTGTAACCATTCCACAACCAATAATATGGCTATAAATGCCAATGGTTTTACATCTATATTTGGCAGTGTAAAAAGTGACTTTGACAACATACTATATATATAACTCATTGCATCTGTAATGGTGGCGGCTCTAAAAAACACCCAAGCTAAAATAGTTAATAAAAATGTTGTTAAAATCTGGACAGCTTCCTTGAAAGTTACTAATATTTGTCCTTCTGCTGCCACGTTTAAATTAGTGCGATTTTTATTACGCAATAATAGGGGTAAAAAATAGATAGCGTTTAGCGCTCCCCAAACAATGAATGTCCATCTAGCACCATGCCAAAAGCCACTAACTATAAAAATGATAAAAGTGTTTCTCACTTTCATCCAGATACCGCCATGGCTACCTCCCAAAGGAATATACAAATAATCTCTAAACCAGGTTGATAGCGATATGTGCCAACGTCTCCAAAATTCCGCTATGTCTCTAGAGAAATAAGGGAATGCAAAATTTTGCATCAAATTAAAACTAAATAGGCGAGCGGTACCAATGGCGATATCAGAATAGCCTGAAAAATCCCCATATATTTGAAAGGCGAAAAATACAGCGGCTATGAAAAGAGAACTACTGGAATAGTCTGCTTGGTTATCAAAAACTTGATTAACAATAATCGCGCAGTTATCCGCGATGACTATTTTTTTAAATAAACCCCAAAGAATCTGACGTAAGCCATCCGTTGCTTGGTTGTAATTGAACCTTCTTTTTTTGTAAAACTGTGGTAATAAATTACTAGCACGTTCTATGGGCCCTGCCACTAATTGTGGAAAAAAACTAACAAAGGCGAAGAAGGCGAAGATATCTTTGGTTGGTTTTAGTTTAGACCGATAGACGTCTATGGTGTAACTCATGGTTTGAAAGGTGTAAAAACTAATTCCTACTGGAAGAACAATATCTAAGGTTAAGGCATCCACTATATAACCCAAAGCCGAACACGCTATTGCCAATTCGCTTGAAAAGAAATTAAAGTATTTAAACACCCCTAAAAACCCCAAATTGACGAGCATACTTAAGCTTAACCATCGTTTCTTTATTTTTGTCTGTTCAGCTTTTTCAATAGCAAGTCCACAGAAATAATCAACAAAAGAACTGAATACAATTAAAGACAAAAACCGCCAGTCCCACCAGCCATAAAAAACATAGCTAACAACAAGTAATAACAGGTTTTGCCATTTAATATGTTTATTAAAAACAAACCAATACAGTAAAAATACCGTTGGTAAAAAAAGTAAATATTCAAAAGAGTTAAAGAGCATAAGTAGGTCTTATTTCGGTCTGGTTAATTTTACTTATATCAATATTATATTAAAGTATTGTTAGAGAGTTGTTAATGAAGGCACTAACTTAAACATTTTCTCAACAAACAACTTAATTAATCCATCAAAATACAATATTTTCGTTATACATAAATTTTATTACTTTTATTTAGTAAAAAGCGCTAACCACTGCGGCATAATGTGTTCATCAGTTAGTCTCTCCACATTTTTTTTTGCTTGTATTCCTAACTTTTTTAATTTATTTGGGTTCTGTATGACATCAACCAAGCTATTTGCAAGCGCCTCACTATTCAAGTATTCCACTAACAACCCATCTTCGTTGTGCTTAATAATATGCCTTGGTCCATTAGGACTGTCGAAGGATAGTATGGGAAGGCCACAACCCATAGCTTCTAAAAACACCATCGGGAAACATTCGGTTAAAGAAGTCATCACATAAATGGATGATTTTAGCATTTCATTTTCTAAATCATTTGTTGCTCCTTTTAGACATACGTGTGCCTTTAAATCTAGGGTCTCAATTTGTTTTTTTAATTGAGCAATATAAGCAAGATCGCCATCTCCATATATATCTAGAGTCCATTCTGGACAGGTCTCCACAACCATTTTCCAGGCCGTTATTAGATACTCAAACCCCTTAACCGGAGCAATCCGGCCCGCACTGATGACCCTTTTATTACTTAATTCAGCCGCTTTTGAACCTATATTATGGATGGCATTTGGTATGACTACCGTATTATTTGTTTTGAAATAGTGCTGCTCATCTGTCGTCAAAAGCACTAAATAATCGTATTTGTCTTCAAAATAATCAGAAAGTTTGTATTTGAATTTTTTTAAAAAATTCTTGTTTTTTAACCTTTCTAAATTATTAAAATGGCCAGAAGAATGGTATTCCTTAATAATAATAGACTTTTTAGATATTAATGGTATAAAATAAAACCCAAATTCATAATTACAAACGACTATCACATCCGGTTGAATCTCCTTAACTTTTCTTTTTAACCTAAAATAATGTTTAGGAGCATGTTTTATATTGGAAGGGTGTAAAAAACTGATGTCTCTATTATAGTTAATATTTAAATCATGAAAGGTCACTTTGTTATTAATAGCATAGCAAGGCGATTTATCTAGCTGCTGGAAAGTGATGACATGAAGTTCAAAATCTGTGTTTTCAGAAAAATAATTAAGTTTATTGGCCAGTACACGTTCTAAACCTCCATGCAAATAAACTTGATCTGTATAATAGATAATTTTCATATTACTAATTGCTTTTCTTAAATAGGCGTTTCAGTTTTCTTAATCCAAAGACATGTATAAGCCCATTGATGAAGCACACTCCAAAAAAGCCCATTAGTTTACGTTTTACATTGGGTAAAAATGTTCTTTTA
Organism: Flaviramulus sp.; assembly: GCF_013001275.1. Lineage (GTDB taxonomy): Bacteria > Bacteroidota > Bacteroidia > Flavobacteriales > Flavobacteriaceae > JABDMV01. Next base: position 944 of record NZ_JABDMV010000112.1, on the reverse strand, counting down.
TTTGAAATCCAAGACATTGCAAAATGATGGATGGAGTAGGTGTTCTCTGTTTTTTCGATGACACCTGTACCATGGTTTTTTGCACAGAAAAAATCTTTTGGAAACATATATAATGTTTCTTTATCCTCAATTTGTAACTCTACTTTTAAATTATTTGGATGTATTTCTTTAAATGTTCTGTTTTTTGATATTTGAGCCATCATAATTCTAGGTAAAGTCAACGTGTTGTATGTGCCATCTTGATTAATAAAAGATTTTCCGTCATAATAATCTAAACATTGTTTAACCCAAGCGTTATTTTTTTTGGCTCCAAATACACCTGCCTCAATAATCCCAAGACCTTCTGATCCAGCAATATAAGGCCGGTCAAGCAAATCATTAAAACTTTTAACGACTTCTACATCTGTATCTAAATAAATTCCTCCATGGTTATAAACGGCATATAGCCTGATATAGTCAGCAGCAAAAGCATATTTTTTATTTTCAAAAGCTTGTTGAACCCAAAGATTACTTTCTAACTTAAATTTGTTAGTATCCCATAATACAAACTCATAGTCTGGAAGTTTTTCTTTCCAAGTATCTACGCATTTTTGTATTAAAGGGGGAAACGCATCACCACTAAGCCAACAATAATGAATAATTTTAGGTATCATCTTTTTTATTTAGATTTAATAACGCTTTTGTTTATTAATATTTGATGATGTTAAATGCCATATGCAATACAATATATATGATGCTAAGATCATGTTGTGTTTTATAAAAAAATAGATTAATTTTAAATGTGTTTTTTTATTTATAATTGATTTAAAACTAGATTTTAACCGTTCGTTTTTAAGAATTGGTTTTATAAATTTATAACTATTTATATATCCTTTTTTACTTATAGCATTTAATATAAACTGGTTGCTATTATCGTAGAAAGGCCTGTAAAATTTATTATAATC
>NZ_JABDMV010000110.1 GCF_013001275.1 Flaviramulus sp. | reverse complement strand
CTTCCGGTGAAGTTCTGCTAATATTGATTACTTTGGAGTGCTTGAGTAGTTTTTTAATTATGGCATTTCCAATGCCCTTACTACCACCTATAACAATAATTGTTTTCATATGGTTTCAGGGCATTTTCTATTGTTATGGCCTGCCCTTAAGCCTTTTTTCTATTTTTTGTTTAATTACCGTTAATCGCTTCATAAGGTCCATAATCTCAGGATCCTTATCTTCTTTATAAATAGTATTTAAGCTTAATATTAAGTCTTTAACTTCTCTAGATGATTGTATACGTTCACTTGTTGTTTTAAAAGTGTGCTTACGTTGTTCAAACTCAAGAGCTTTATCAATAATCTCCATAATTTTTAATCTTTTTTATAATTTTCTATTCATGTGAAAGCATTGTTCTATTCACAATTAGGCAATATAATAAAAACTATGACATTTATGATTTTTATGGATAAATATTAAGTAAAAATTAATATACTATGATTTTACGCTAATAAAATTCAAAATATTTTTTAATATCAGCGAATATACAAAATGTTTAACAATTATACAAATAAGTTAAACAAAATAATAAAATGCACATGACATATTTTACGGTTTAATGAGTGAATTTATTAAACCTGTAAATATAAATCCATGAAAAGGTAAAACACTATACCAATATAATCTACCCCATAGACCACGAGGTCGGAAAGTAGCAGTTTGTTTTAGCAGGCCATCTTCAATTTTAAATTCTAACCATGCTTCCCCTGGCAGCTTCATTTCTGCATAAAGAAGTAGTTTCTTTTGTTTTTTATCGGCGAATATCACACGCCAAAAATCTAACGAATCCCCGGCATCTATTTCCGTTGGGCTGGTTCGACCGCGTCTTAATCCTATACCACCAAAAAGCTTATCAATATAACCTCTTATGCGCCATAAATAAGTACCGTAATACCAACCTGTAGACCCGCCAATACGCCAAATTTTTTCAATCGTTTTATCTGGATTGCATACTTCTCGTTCCTTATAATCTTTATAACATCCATAAGTAGGAACATTAATATATTTATGCAACTGGTTTCTTAAGCGCCCACTACTAACCATAGAATCTTTCCAGCTGGAAATGATACTATTTTGTTCAATTTTTTCGAAAGCTAATTTTACAGCTTCCTTATAATTTAAAGGATTTACTTGTAATATTTTATTAATGTTACTTGGTTTTCCAACTATTTCTATACCCATACTATCTACTAAAGATGTGGCTAATTTATAGGAGGTTGATGTTACAAAGTATAACCAATATGATGATAATTTTGGAGTCATCACTGGTACCGTTAAAATATATCGTTTTAAGTCGCGCACCTCTGCAAATTGGAGAAGCATTTGTTTATATGTGAGTATATCTGGCCCAAAAACATCATAGGTTTTATTATAAACGGTTTTGTTGCCTGCGGCTCCAGATAAAAATGATAACACATCTCTAACTGCAAGTGGTTGTGTTTTTGTATTTAGCCACTTAGGTGCAATCATAAAAGGTAATTTTTCAACGAGATCTCTTATAATTTCAAATGATGAACTTCCAGATCCTACAATAATACCTGCCTTAAAAATAGTTAAGGCATATTGGTTTGAAATTAATGTGTCTTCAACATTTTTTCTTGATCGTAAATGTTTGGAGAGCTCTTCCTCGTTTGTGATTCCACTGAGATAAATGACTTGTTCCGTATTTGTTTTTTCTATAGCATTTTTAAAATTTATAGCGCACTTTTCTTCTAAGCTTTCAAAATCGCTTGAAGAATTAGACATAGAATGTATTAAATAATAAGCGATATTAATGTCTTTTGGAATATTTTGAAGTGTTTCGGGTTTTAAAAAGTCGGCTTCAATAAATTCAATTAGCGGCTCTTCTAAATAGTTTTTGTCGGCGCGCAATAAATCTCTGACAGCGCAAACAACGGTGTGCCCATTATTTATTAGCAAAGGAATTAGTCGTTTCCCAATATAACCTGTTGAACCCGTAACGAGAATTTTCATTTATAACTTTTTATAATATGTATACCTTTATTTTAAAAATACAAAGATATATAATGTTTAATAAATAATGTAAAAAGCTAAACAATAAATAAAATAAGTTATTAATTAGCAACAATTATCATCCTTCACTAATTTACAACTTGAAACCGCGGCAACCGCTCCTAAAATAGGGGCAGTAATATATAGCCATAAATATTGAAAATTACCCGTAAATAGGGCAGGAGCAATAGAACGAATTGGGTTCATGGACGCCTTAGTCATTGGCCCAGCAAACATAGCTTCTAATAGAATTACGCCACCTACAGCAATGGCCGCCATAGTTCCGGTTTCTTTACTACCAGTGGAAACATTAATAATAACTACCATTAAAAAAAAGGTAAGTATAAATTCTAAAATAGCTGCTTTATAAGGTGGAAAACCATTGGCTGGAGTGGTTTCGCCTAAAAACTGACTTTCTGGAAATAAAAACCATAATAAAAAAGCCGCAAAAATGGCACCTATAGCCTGCGCTAATATATATTTGGGAACTTTATTCCATTCGAATTTTTTTGCAAATGCAAAACCGATTGTAACTGCTGGATTAAAATGAGCTCCCGAAATCTCTCCAAAAGCATAAATCATAGCCATAACAATGAGCCCCCATGTTATCGCCACACCAACATGGGATATGCTTCCATTGGTTATTTCGTTAATTGTCATGGCTCCGCAACCACAGAATACCATCGCGAATGTGCCTATTGTTTCAGAGTAATATTGTTTCATAGTTTTTAA
>NZ_JABDMV010000103.1 GCF_013001275.1 Flaviramulus sp. | reverse complement strand
TTAAAAATGGATAATCAGAGAATACTGTTTTGCCTGCATAGTCTTTTATAGGAAAGTCTAATTTTAATTCTAAAACAGAATTATTTTTTACTTGAACCACATCATCAGAACTTCCTCCAAATAATGCGCCTAGAATAATTAAACCAAAAAAACAGAAAATTAGGAATACAATAATTCCTGTAACTGTTGATAAAACGTGTTTTAAAAAATCCATAAAATTATTTTCTGTTTGTAGTTAAAATGGCAATATTGTTACAGTTAGCATTACAGCTTTAATGCTTCTAAAGTTTTTTCACGATGAACTTTTCTTGAAGACGTTTCAATAAACTTTGCAATAGTAAATATTTTCTTAGGTTTTTCAAATTTATCTAAACTATCAAAAATTGATTCATCGTAATTATTTTTATCACTTTCTACAATCATAATAACCTTTTCTCCTAGTGTATCATCTGGAATTGATGTAATAAAAAAAGGTTCATTTATCTTATTTTGTAGCTTTTTCTCTATTTGCTCTGGGAATAATTTTATCCCACCAGAATTAATCACATTATCAATTCTACCCAACCATTCAAAACTAGTGTCTGAATAAATCTTCACAAGATCATTTGTTACTATTTTAGTTTCTGAAATCTTTGGAGCATTTATCACTAAGCAATTTCGATTATCTACCGACAGTGTTATTCCCGGCATAGAATTAAAATATTTTTCAGTCTTATTATCAGTGAAATTATTTAATTTTTTTACCGCAATATGTGAAACCGATTCGGTCATACCATAAGTTTCATAAACATGTGGTTTTTTATCTTTTATAGATTCTATAATAGCATCTGAAACGCGGCCGCCACCCACGATAACAGTTTTAATACTTTTTAAATATTTGGCAAAATTTTTAAGTTGCATCGGTGTGAAGGCGCAAAAATCATAATCTTTTTCATAATCAATTTCTGGAAACCCTTTTGGTTCAACCATGTCCAATTCCAAACCTAGAATAATAGCTCTTACAATCATCATTTTACCAGCAATAAAATTTGACGGTAAACAATGAAGTACTTTATCTCCCGGTTCCAATTTAAAAAAATCTCCAGTTGATATGGCAGAATTTATCATGGCTTCTTTCTTGATTTTTAGCTTTTTAGGTTTACCGGTAGAGCCAGATGTTTGTACTTCAACAAAATCTTCTTTATCTAACCAATCTAATAAAAAGAGACCCAATTCTTGCTGATATGGCAATCCTTCTTTGACATAACTATAAGCAATTTCCATTAAGTCATTATACTTATAATTTAAACCTTCTAATTTAAATTTTATGTGTACGTTTTTATAAGTAGGCATCATAATCTAATCTATAATTTTTAAATCTTCTTTTTGTGGTTCAACCACGCTCCCAAATAATTTTTCTTTCCAGTTTGTCCATTTATAAACTTTCGAAAAAATGTAAAGTATTATTGGATAAAAAACGAATACAGGAAGTAATATTTCCATGGTAGTTGTATTTGCTTCTTCTGCTGTATATTTAAAAATAGCATCGGTCTGTAAAGCAGACCAATCACTTGTTATTAAAAGCGCTGCGAGTAAATTATTACCTAAATGGAACCCTAAAGCGAGTTCTAATCCATCATCCATTAAAGTCATTATACCCAACAGCAATCCGGTTCCTATGTAAAAAATCATGGTGATAAAACCCATTTCTGCAACTTCTGGATTGGCACTGTGCGCAACTCCAAATAACACAGATGTAAAAATTAATGGAAACCATTTGTTCTTCACAATAATACCAATATGCTGCATTAAATACCCTCGGAAAAGATATTCTTCAAGACCAATTTGAAAAGGAAATAACACAATACTTATTAAAAATAGGATAGCAAATTTTAGTGGATTGAATTGTAAAATAATTTCACTTGGATCTAAAAAATATGAAATGGTAAATGAAACAATTGTAACAATAACAATTAATCCGAAAGAGAATATCATTCGTTTCCAATCAACTTTTTCCCTTGCCGTGGTTAGCGATAGAATACTTCTATTATGAAGGTATTTAACCAAAACAAACAATAAGCCTAATAAAAATGCAAAAGGCAATAAATTAATAATTAAGGACAAATTTGCAGGTATCGATTTCATTAAATCATAAGCCGCAGCCAAATCCTCCTTGCTCGTCATTAAATACATTATGAAATTCAGAATGAATATTCCTGAAATGGCCAAAGATGTAAGTATAAACATCCATAACTCTCTCTTTCCTTTATATGCTTGCTGTATATAATCCATTATTATAAATTAAAATTCCATTGTTTTGATTTATCGTATTGCAATGTACCATTTTTTACCTGTAATGGTGATTCAAAATTGTTTGTAAATAAACTGCCCGTTCCTAACCCTTGCGGTAATTTATTATTTTTAGTATACGTGAATTGAGCAATTGCATTTAGCCCAATATTGCTTTCTAAAGCGCTTGTAATCCACCAACCTATTTGTTGCTCATTGCATAATTTAATCCACTCGTTACTTCCTTGGAAACCTCCAACTAAGCTAGGTTTTAAAATAACATATTGAGGATTAATTTTATGTAATAACTCGCGTTTTTTTATTGTTGAAAATACACCAATTAATTCTTCGTCTAAAGCAATTGGTAATGGCGTTTTTTCACAAAGACTTGCCATCGCATCTACTTGCCCTTGTTTTACAGGTTGTTCTATCGAATGCAAATCGAATTCTGATAAAATATTTAATTTGTCTAATGCTTCTGAAATAGAAAATGCACCATTTGCATCAACGCGCAATTCAATATCCTTTGAAGTGAATTCCTTTCTAATGTCCTTTAAAAGCTTTATTTCTGATTGAAAGTCTAAAGCCCCAATTTTCATTTTTATACATTTAAAACCGGCTTTTATTTTATCTTTTATTTGTTGTTTCATAAAAGATGGCGTGCCCATCCATATTAAACCATTAATAGAAATTGAATCTAATCCTTTCGTGAAATTTGAAGGAAATAATTCAAACGAATTTTGACTTTCCAAAGATTTGAAAGCCATTTCTAAACCAAATTGAATACTTGGAAATTCGATTAATTCATCTAATAAAACATCTAAACTTAAATTAATGTTTTCACAAGTCCATTTTAGCTTTTCTTGATAATCATGCCTATCATCAATTGAAAGACCTCTAAATACACCACATTCACCTAATCCTTGATTTCTATTTTCCCGTAAAATAATAATCCACGTTTCTTTGGATTTAAGTATTCCTCTTGATGTACCGCTGGCTTGCTTAAAATTTAAAACATACTTTTTATAATCTGCTTTTATCATTTATAGCTCAATAAATTCACCAATTTCTAAAAGCATTAAATCTTTATCTTTTTCGAAGAATTTTCGCTTAGCAGCTTCATGGTCTATTTCTATGTAACCAAACGTATCGAAATGATAGCCTAAAACTTTATCGCATTCTAAAAAATCGCTAGCTATAATAGCATCATTTATTCCCATTGTAAAATTATCACCAATTGGTAAAATGGCTAAATCTAATTTTGTTTGCAATGGAATCAATTTCATATCAAAAGTCAACGCGGTATCACCTGCTATATAAATATTTTTATGTTCACCTTCAATTACAAAACCACCTGGTTGGCCTCCATAACTTCCATCTGGAAAAGACGATGTATGAATGGCATTAACATATTTTAGATTACCAAATTCGAAATCCCAAGAGCCACCGTGATTCATAGGGTGATGTTCAAATCCTTTTTTTTCATAATAAGTAGCAATTTCATAATTGGAAACAATAACGGCGCTTGTTCTTGCTGCAATAGTTTCAACATCTAATATATGATCTTGATGTGCATGTGTAAGTAATATATAATCTGCTTCAAGCGTATTAATATCAATTGCTAAAGCTTTTGGGTTTCCTGAAATAAAGGGATCTACAAGTATATGTACATCGTTAATTTGAATGCCTAAACATGCATGACCGTAAAATGTGATTTTCATGAACTCGTTATTAGTTAAAACATTAAAATACAAAAAATCTAAAGCAAATGCCCAATACCCATTAAAATTGCCAGCAAAACTGTTGTTAATGCTAATTTTTTTAATTCTGAATCTAACAAAACTAGATCTCTGTTATTTAATACTTTTTTCAAATGAATGAATAATGGTATATAAGCCACAACAAATATTAAATTTAATAGTGAAGTATAATATAATACACCAAATAAAATAGACAAAATAATCGCTAATACAATTAATATACTGTGATATATTTTTGCATTTCTTTCTCCTAATTTTACAGCTAAGGTTATTTTATTTGATTGTTGATCTGAAACCCTATCTCGCATGTTATTAAGATTTAAAACTGCAGCACTTAACAATCCAATTGTACAGGCAGGTAAAAATGTAACGTGATGTAATTGTTTTGCAAACAATACATAGCAACCAACCACACTTACAATACCAAAAAAAATAAACACAAAAATATCACCAAATCCTTTGTAACCATAGGCACTATTACCAATAGTATATCGCATAGCAGCTATTACAGCTCCTATTCCCAAAAAAAAGAAGAGTAAGGTTAAATAAAAATGCTTAACCCCAAAAGAATTAAAAATGAGCAAAAATGCTAAAAATATTGAGATTAAAATATTTATTTTTATTGCATTAAGTAATTCTTCCGGAGATATTTTACCGGATTGAATTGCACGTTCTGGACCTATTCTATTATTATTATCGGTTCCTTTTATTCCATCGCCATAATCGTTTGCAAGATTTGAAAGAATTTGAAAACTTAACGTGGTTAAAACTGCCAAAATTCCTATATCCCACGAAAAAACACCATTATAATGGGCAAAACATGATGCTAAAATAATTCCTGACACAGATAAAGGTAGCGTTCTTAAACGCATTGCAGAAATCCATATAGATAATTTTTCCATTATGGAATCCATTTTTTATCAAAGTTTGGTTTTCGTTTTTCTAGAAAAGCATTTCGCCCTTCAGTAGCTTCCTCAGTCATATAAGCTAAGCGAGTAGCTTCTCCTGCAAATACTTGCTGACCAACCATGCCATCATCTGTTAAATTCATAGCAAATTTTAGCATTTTTATTGAAGTTGGCGACTTAGCCAAAATTTCTTGAGCCCATTCATAGGCGGTGTTTTCTAACTCATTATGTGGAATAACAGCGTTAACCATTCCCATCTCAAACGCTTCTTGTGCTGAATAATTTCTTCCTAAAAAAAAGATTTCTCTTGCTTTTTTCTGACCTACCATTTTTGCTAAATAAGCCGAACCATAACCGCCATCAAAACTAGTTACATCAGCATCTGTTTGTTTAAAAATAGCATGTTCTTTACTTGCTAAAGTTAAATCGCAAATAACATGCAAACTATGTCCGCCTCCCACAGCCCAACCTGGTACTACTGCGATAACAACTTTTGGCATAAAACGAATTAATCTCTGAACTTCTAAAATATTTAAACGATGGTAACCATCTTCACCCACATATCCTTGATGTCCTCTAGCCTTTTGGTCGCCACCACTACAAAACGAATATATACCGTCTTTACTAGATGGCCCTTCTGCAGAAAGTAAAATAACTCCTATGTTTACATCTTCATTAGCATCATAAAAAGCATCATACAATTCACTAGTTGTTTTTGGTCTAAACGCGTTCCTAACATCAGGTCTATTAAATGCAATTCTAGCAACTCCACTACACTTTTTGTATGTAATATCTTGGTATTCCTTGTTAGTAATCCAATTTGGTTGTTCCATCTCTAATAATTTTAGCCAAAAATATATTTTATTTCATTAAAATGGTTAATTACATTTGAAAATAATAATTGATAATTCATAATATCTTCGATAATTATATATTTAAAACATTAAAATATTACAAAATGTTTAAAATAGGCAGTTTAAATTCCATATTAAATAAAATCGATAGATAAACAGTGTTTCTAATTCGAGAATCCGTTTTAATTTTGTATTTTTGTCAAATATTTGTAGGTAAATATAAATTAATTTGCAAGTTAACGATTAAATACGTATTTTGCCGAAGAAATAAACCCAAATACCTATATTATGCTATCAACCATTACCCTTACCCTCTCTACACTTATTTTAATTAATTTTATTCTGTTAAAGTTTAGTTGTAATAAAACTTTAAAACCGACGAAAAAAGTTGAGAAACCAGTTATTTTCAGACCAGAAATTACCATTGCACCAGTTTCCCAAATGCTTGCTCCAACTGGTAGTTAGTTTTACTAAAATGCCTATTGCCAAACCAAAAACCTCTATTAGCGCTTAAAGGTGACGGATGCCCAGACATTAATATAAAATGTTTTGTCTCGTCAATTAATTTTGCTTTATTTTTAGCATAACTACCCCAAAGTAAAAACACTACATTTTCTTTATTGGCACTAATTTTTTTTATTATAGCATCTGTAAAAGTCTCCCAACCCATTTTTTGATGGCTTCCGGCTTGATGCGCGCGTACTGTTAAAGTTGCGTTTAGCAGCAATACTCCTTGATTAGCCCATCGTTTTAAGTTACCGCTTTCAGGGTATGAAATTCCCAAATCAGTCTCAATTTCCTTAAAGATATTTTTTAATGAAGGTGGATGATTTACACCTTCATTTACGGAAAAACACAATCCATTAGCTTGTCCATAATCGTGATATGGATCTTGACCAATAATTACAACTTTAACATCATTGAAATAACAATAATTAAAAGCATTATATATTTGATTAATTGGAGGGAAGCAAGTATTGTGGTAGTATTCAGATTTTATGAATTTCATTAACTCTTTAAAATAAGGCTTATTAAATTCTTCCTCTAATATGGATTTCCAACTGTGATGAATATCTATATTCATTACAAAATCCTAGTTTAAAATTTTTACAATGAGCTCTTTTAACAAATCACCCTGAGGAACAGCACTTGAACCTACTCCCTTACTTTTAACGTCAAACTCTCTCAATGTGGAAATTACAATGCTTACTTTTCGCATTGGATAATTACGAGCTGCCGTAATATATTCTTTTACGAAATATGGATTAATTTTTAATGCAGATGCGACATTTCTTGGAGATTTATCATTTAATCCATGAAAATGCAGCAATTGAGAGAAAAAATTAAATAGCAAAGACACAGTAACCACAATTGGATTATCTTTTGGATTATCGGTAAAATAATTTACTATTTTATATGCTTTAAGAGCATCTTTATCCCCTACAGCTTTGCGTAATTCGAAATTATTGTAATCTTTACTTATACCTATATTTTCTTCAATTTTCTCGGGTGTAATTTGTGTGCCTACTGGCAAAATAATTTGAAGCTTTTCTAGCTCATTATTTATTTTACTTAAATCGGTCCCTAAAAACTCTACCAACATTTGCGCCGCTTTTGGAGATATTGTATAGTTTTTAGGAGATAAAACACGTCTTATCCAATCAGCTACTTGATTCTCATATAGTTTTTTACTTTCATAAACTACTCCTGTTTTATTAATTGATTTATATAGTGCTCTTCGTTTATCAATTTTTTTATATTTATAATTTAAAACTAATATTGTGGTAGGTTGAGGATTTTCAGCATAAGTGGCTAATTTTTCAATTGTTCTTGATAAATCTTGGGCTTCTTTTACTATGACAACTTGATATTCAGACATCATAGGGTAACGCTTAGCATTTCCAATTATATCTTCAACAGTGACATCTCTACCATATAAAACCATTTGATTAAATCCGCGTTCTTCTTCCTGCAAAATAGTAGATTCAATAAAATCTGATATTTTATCAATATAATAGGCTTCTTCACCCATTAAAAAATAAATAGGTTTAAAATTTCTATTCTTTATATCTGTAACTATCTGTTTTACTTCGTCCATTAAAAAAAAATCACCAAATTTGTGTAGTGAAAAAACTAAATTTTCCAACATATTCGTTCCGTTTCAAAAGTAACGAAAATAAAATTTCTATCTTCGATTGCATTCGCAAAAAGTTTGTGAATTTACAACCCGAAGAATGGGTGAGACAACATTGTGTTTTGTATTTAACTAATGAGAAAAAATATCCGAAATCATTAATAAACGTGGAGAAAGAGTTAGTTGTAAACTCTTTAAAAAAACGCTATGATATTGTTGTTTTTAATTCTGATGGAAGTATTCATTTAATTGTTGAGTGCAAATCATATAAAGTGAACATAAATCAAGATACTTTTGATCAAATTGCACGATATAATTTGGCTTTAAATGCAAATTACTTAATGGTGACTAATGGAACAAAACATTATTATTGTCAAATGGATTATAAAAATAAACGTTATCAATTTTTAAAAGATATTCCTGTATATAATATATGAAATTAGCAATCGTCATATTAAATTGGAACGGAAAAGAATTACTTGAAAAATTCTTACCATTTGTAATAAAACATTCTCAAGAAGCTTCTATATATCTTGCTGACAATGCTTCCAATGATGATTCTGTTGAATTTGTTCAAAAAAATTATCCTGAAGTAAAAATTATTCAAAATAATGAAAATTGTGGATACGCGAAAGGCTATAATGAAGTTTTAAAACAAATTGATGCCGATGTGTATTGCTTATTAAACAGCGATGTTGAAGTTACTGCAAATTGGTTACAACCAATTATTGAAGCTTTTAATAAACATAAAAATACAGCTATTATTCAGCCAAAAATATTAGATTATAATAAAAGAGACTACTTTGAATATGCTGGAGCTGCTGGTGGCTTTATTGATAAATACGGATATCCATATTGCAGAGGTAGAATATTTAATACGATAGAAAAAGATGCTGGACAATACGATGACGTTCAAGATATTTTCTGGGCATCGGGCGCGTGTTTATTTATTAGAAGTCATATATATAAGGAATTAAATGGTTTAGATGAACTTTATTTTGCCCACATGGAAGAAATTGACTTATGCTGGCGTGCAAAAAATATAGGTTATAATGTAAAATATATTGGAGATTCATTAGTCTACCATGTAGGTGGCGCTACTTTAAATGCTGCTAACGCAAATAAAACTTACTTAAATTTTCGGAATAGTCTTTTTACTTTAACCAAAAACTCCAAAGGCAATTTGATGATTTTATTATTCGTTCGCCTGCTATTGGATGGAATTGCGGCTATAAAATTTTTGTTTGAAATGCAGCTCAAACATAGCTATGCCGTGATAAAAGCTCATTTTAGTTTTTATTATCATTTAAATGGTTTATTACAACAGCGGAAAACAATAAAAAATAAAATTAAATACTATGAGAAAACATCTATAGTTCTCGATTATTTCGTATATAATAAAACTGTTTATCACAGATTATAAGTAATTAGTAAAAGTTTTGTTAAAATGTTAAAAACTACTGATTTTTATATATTTTTGTGCAAACAAAATAGAAAATTAATCCTTAAAATAATTATGAAAAAAATCTTATTACTTAGTGTTTCTGCAATGATCCTATTAAGTTCATGTGTATCAAAAAAACAATTTACAGACCTTCAAGCCAAACAAAAGGAAACTCAAGATTTACTAAATTCTGCGACTATTAAATTAAATTCTTGTTTAGAAGATAGAGCTTCGGCCACTGCTAGAGCAACTGCCTTAGAAGAGCAAGTAGCTGATTTAAGAAAAAGTAATGAAAACTTAACAATATTATCTTCAAAAGGTGCTTCAAACGTTGAAAAAACCTTAGAAAGCATAAAAGAAAAAGAGTTAAAAATTACACGTTTACAAGATGCCCTTACTCAAAAAGACAGTGTAACATTGGCTTTAGTAACTAGTTTGAAACGTGAAGTTGGAATTAACGATCCAGATATTGAAGTAAATGTTGAGAAAGGTGTTGTATTTATCTCTATTGCTGATAAATTACTTTTCCAGAGCGGAAGTTATAATGTAACGTCAAAAGCTAAAGATGTTTTGGCTAAAGTTGCCAAAGTAGTAAATAGCAAACCAGATTTTGAATGTATGGTTGAAGGACATACAGATAATGTTCCTTATAGAAAAGAGCCATTATTAGACAACTGGGATTTAAGTGTTAAACGTTCTACTTCTATAATTAGAGTTTTGGAAAGTTTAGGTGTTAAATCAAGTCAATTAATCGCAGCTGGTCGTAGTTCTCATGTTCCATTAGTAGATAATGATACTGCTGAAAATAGAGCGAAAAACAGACGTACACGAATTGTTGTGTTACCTAAAATTGATCAGTTTTACGACATGATTGAAAAAGAAATGAAAAACCTTGCAGCTGGTGGTAAATAATCAGTTTTAAAAAATACTAAAGAAAGCTCAATCGAAAGATTGGGCTTTTTTTATTTATCTGACCATATAGCCAATTCATTACCAGCCGGATCTAAAAAATGAAACCGTCTCCCTCCTGGAAATGAAAATATATCTTTTGAGATTTTTCCACCGTTTTTAATAATATTCATTTTTGCTAAATCTAGATTTTTATGGTACAACACAACTAACGCCCCATTAATTACTTCATCATCATTTTTTTCAAAACCACCTTGAATTCCACTTTCTGAAAAAGCCACGTATGTAGGTCCGTAATCTGTAAAAACCCAATTAAAACAACCCTTATAAAATCGTTTAATTTCTTCTAAATTAGCAGCCTTAAACTCAATATAATTTATGTGATTATCTATCATTTGACTAAAATTATTAAAAAATCTCCAAACTACCTTTGCCTTCCCGGATCACAATTGGTTCATCTTCAGACAAATCTATAACCGTTGACGGTTCGTTATCACCGTAACCACCATTAATTACTAAATCAACTAAGTTATCCCATTTCTCTAAAATAAGTTCTGGATCAGTAGTATATTCAATAACTTCATCTTCATCATGGATTGATGTTGAAATTATTGGATTTCCAAGTTTTTTTACAATCTCCAAAGCAATATTGTTATTAGGAACTCTTATCCCAACAGTCTTTCTTTTTTTAAATGGATTTGGCAACGATTTTGAACCTGGAAGAATAAAGGTATATGGCCCGGGTAAAGCACGTTTTAGAATTTTAAAAACCGAAGTGTCAATTTGTTTTACGTAATCGCTTAAATGACTTAAATCATGACATACAAATGAAAAATTAGATTTTTCAAGCTTAACTTGCTTAATTCTTGCAACACGTTCTAAGGCTTTTAAATTATTTATATCACAGCCTAAGCCGTAAACCGTATCTGTTGGATAAATAATAAGTCCGCCTTTTTTTAAAATTGCCACTACCCTATCAATTTCTTTAGGATTCGGGTTTTCTTCATAAATTCTAATAAATTCAGCCATATAAACAAATTAAATCTTAGCCAATCACTTCTAACTTAGCAAAACGCAATAATAACTTTTTCACGCCTCCATGTTGAAAATTGATTTCGGCTTTTATATCGGCTCCAGTGCCTTCTATTTTTAATACCTCTCCTGTACCAAAACGAATATGTTTTACAATATTCCCAACCACTAATTTACTATCAAATAAGTTCGTGTTCCCATTAGTTTTAGTTACTGGTTTTAAATTTTTAGGAGTGGAGACTTTGAATTTTTCTGTTTCGGTTTTTGTAGAACTTCCCTTTTTTAGCACTGCTTGTTTTGCAGGTTTGTATCTAATTTTATTAGGTTCAACATCTCCAAAAATATCAGCCGAGAGCATCGGATTAAAACGCCGTTCTTCAATTGGTGTAATTATATCCAAATATTGTTCATCTATTTCTTCAATAAAACGGCTGGGTTCAGAGTCTATTAATTTTCCCCATCGATATCTCGATAATGCGTAAGTCAAATATGCTTGTTTTTCAGCACGTGTAACTGCTACGTAAAACAAGCGTCTTTCTTCTTCTAGTTCGCTACGCGTATTCATACTCATGGCACTTGGAAACAAATCTTCTTCTAATCCCACAATATATACATATGGAAATTCTAGTCCTTTGGCTAAATGTATCGTCATTAAGGCCACATGATTGCTGTCACCCTTATCTGCGTCTAAATCAGTTGCCAAAGCAACATCTTCTAGGAATTCAGCTAAAGATCCTGTTGTTTCTGCCAATTCTTTTTGGCCTTCAACAAAGTCTTTCATACCATTTAAAAGCTCTTCAATATTTTCCATTCTGGTAACACCTTCTGGTGTTCCATCTTTATTAAATTCTCTAATTAATCCACTGGTTCTGGTAACGTGTTCCGCTAGCTCAAATACGTCAGCAGTTTTATTTAGTACTTGATAACTTTCAATTAGAGTTACAAAATTTTCGAGTTTAGTTCTGGTTCCTGAATTAATTTTAACATCAGTTTTTTCAATATTCTTCATCACTTCAAAAATGGTTCTATTATAACCATTTGCTGAAACAATAAGTTTATCAAGTGTAGTCTGCCCAATACCTCGAGGTGGAAAATTAATAATTCGCTTTAATGCTTCCTCATCAGCAGGATTAATGATGAGTCTTAAATATGATAAAACATCCTTTATTTCTTTTCGTTGATAAAAAGATAATCCACCATAAATTCTATATGGAATATCTCGCTTTCGCAAAGCATCTTCTATAGAACGTGATTGCGCATTGGTTCTGTACAAAATGGCAAAGTCGCTATTAGGCAACTGATTATTCATTTTGTTTTCAAAAATACTGTTTGCAACAAATCTCCCTTCATCTCCATCCGTTAAGGAACGATTTACTTTTATTTTTTCGCCTTCATCATTGGCTGTCCAAACCACTTTTTCAAGCTTTGTTTGGTTTTTATCAATTATAGAATTTGCGGCGTTAACAATGTTTTTTGTAGAGCGATAATTCTGTTCTAAACGAAATACTTTAACATCATCATAATCCTTTTGAAAATTGAGAATATTATTAATGTTAGCGCCCCTAAAGGCATATATACTTTGTGCATCATCACCTACCACACATATATTCTGAAATTTATCGGATAATGCTCGTACGATTAAATACTGAGAGTGATTTGTATCTTGATACTCATCTACTAAGATATACTTAAATCGGTTTTGATATTTAGCTAAAACTTCGGGAAATCGTGTAAGTAATTCATTGGTTTTTAATAATAAATCATCAAAATCCATGGCGCCAGCCTTAAAACAGCGCTCTACATATTCCTTATAAATATCACCCATTTTAGGGCGTCGTGCCATTACATCGGCTTCCTTCAATTCTGGATTTTGAAAATAAGCCCGCACGGTAATCAAGCTATTCTTATATGAAGAAATTCTAGAACGCACCTGTTTGTACTTATAAATATCTTTATCTAATTGCATTTCCTTTATAATAGATGCAATTAACCTATCAGAATCTTGGGTATCATAAATAGTGAAATTACTCGGATACCCTAATCTATCAGCTTCAATTCGTAATATTTTGGCAAACACCGAGTGAAATGTACCCATCCACAAATTTTTTGCTTCACTTGCCCCTACAATATTAGCGATCCGTTCTTTCATTTCGCGGGCCGCTTTATTTGTAAATGTTAACGACAGTATATTAAACGGGTCAATACCTTGACTCATTAAATAAGCTATGCGATAAGTAAGCACACGTGTTTTTCCAGATCCCGCGCCTGCAATTATTATCATAGGTCCATCTTTTTGCAAAGTGGGCTCTAATTGCGCATCGTTTAACTGACTTAAATACTTCTCCAATTCATTTTCATTTTATGATGTGAAAATAACCATTGTTAACCTTTTAATTAAGTGGATTTATGAATAATTATAAACAATTACAACTTGTTTATTGCTTTCGTAATTTTTGAATATCTTTAAGCAAATAAAGTCTATGAAATATCTTATCCTTTTATTTGTTTTATTCGGAATCACAAACTCATATACACAAACAAATTTAGAGCAACAATTTGAAGAAATAGAATCGAAAGTAATTGAATGGCGACGTTATTTTCATCAGAACCCGGAACTCTCGAATCAAGAGTTTAAAACAGCGGAGAAAATTGCAGCTCATTTGCGCTCTCTTGGAATCGAAGTACAAACAGATGTGGCTATTACTGGCGTTGTTGGTCTGTTAAAGGGTGATAACCCAGGGAAAGTTATTGCATTAAGAGCAGATATAGATGCATTGCCGGTAACTGAACGTAACGATTTACCATTTAAATCTGAAGTAAAAACCACATTTCTAAACACCGAAACTGGCGTGATGCATGCCTGTGGGCATGATACTCATATTGCTATTTTGATGGGAGTAGCCGAAATACTTTCAAAAAATAAAGATAAAATAAATGGCACTGTTAAATTCATTTTTCAACCTGCAGAAGAAGGCCCTCCTCCAGGCGAAGAAGGTGGCGCCAAACTCATGATAAAAGAAGGTGTTCTAGAAAACCCGAAAGTAGATGCTATTTTTGGCTTGCATATAGATTCGGAAATAGAGGTCGGGAAGATAGCCTATAAATCTGGCGGTATTATGGCGTCAGTTGAACGCTTTGTTATTAATGTAAAAGGTAAGCAATCTCACGGAGCGGAACCTTGGAGCGGTGTTGACTCTATATTAATTTCGGCTAAAATAATTGACGGCTTACAAACTATAATTAGTAGAGAAGCTAATTTAACAGATGAGCCTGCCGTAATTACAGTTGGAAAAATTACTAGTGGAACACGATTTAATATTATTCCAGAGAGTGCGGAGCTTATTGGAACTGTTAGAACATTAAGCCCTGATATGAAAGAAATGATACAAAGACGCATGAAAGAGATGGTTGAAACTATTGCAAAAGCCTATGGCGGCATAGCCAGAATTGAGTTTCAAAATAACACCGCAATTACTTACAATGATCCTGATTTAGTAACTCAAATACTACCAAGCTTACAAAGTGTAGCGGGTAGTAAGAACGTAATTATCACAAAGCCAATAACGGGAGGAGAAGATTTTTCATATTTTCAAGAAGTGGTCCCTGGTTTCTATTTTTTCTTAGGCGGTATGACCCCAGGTAATAAAAATGCATTTCCTCATCATACACCAGATTTTTTCATTGATGAAAGCGGCATGCTACTGGGTGTAAAAACACTTACTCAAATTACTTTTGATTTTTTAAATAATTAACATGGACAGTATTCTCAATTTTTTATCAAATATCCCATGGTGGGGTTGGATATTATTTTTTTTAGCTTTAGTAGCCATACGTGATATATTCTTTCAAAAAGCACATACTATTAGTCATAACTTCCCAATTGTAGGGCATTTACGGTATATGCTAGAAAAATTTGGCCCTGAAATGCGTCAGTATTTTGTCGCCAATAACAGGGAAGAATTGCCTTTTAATCGAATAGAGCGAGGTTGGATATATGCTTCTGCAAAAAAAGAAAATAACTATGAAGGATTTGGAACCGATAGAGATATTTATGCCCATCACCATATTTTTATAAATAATGCGATGATGCCTTTTAAATTACCCGAAAACCACCCTAATAAAATTGATAAAACTTTTTTACCATGTGCCAAGGTTATGGGTGAATTTAATAAGCGGCGAAGACCATTTCGTCCAGCTTCCATTATTAATGTTTCAGCAATGAGTTTTGGCTCACTTTCTGCAAAAGCTGTGGAATCTTTGAATAAAGGTGTGAAAATCGCAGATGCTTATCACAATACTGGAGAAGGCGGATTATCACCTTATCACAGTTACGGCGGAGACGTTGTTTTTCATTTCGGTACCGGATATTTTGGTGTTCGATCTGAAGATGGTGGTTTTAGTATGGAGAAAATGATAAAATTGGTTGAAGACAATCCATTTATTCGAGCCATCGAAGTAAAGCTTTCACAAGGTGCGAAGCCTGGTAAAGGAGGTGTGTTACCTGGTGCAAAAATAACAAAACAGATTGCAGAAATTAGAGGGGTTGAAGTTGGCAAAGATGTGCTTTCTCCTCCGAATCATAAGGCGTTTTCTAACGTGCCAGAAATGGTGGATTTTATTGAAAACATTGCCGAAGCGACAGGATTACCTGTTGGGATTAAAGCTGCTATTGGAAAACTTGAACAGTGGGAAGAATTAGCTGATATTATGAAAAAAACTGGTAAAGGTCCAGATTTTATAACAGTTGATGGCGGCGAAGGTGGAACTGGAGCAGCGCCACCAAGTTTTGCAGACCACGTTTCGTTACCATGGGTATATGGTTTTAGTGATTTATATAAAATGTTTAAGGATAAAGGATTAAGTGAACAAATTGTATTTATTGGTAGTGGTAAACTTGGGTTCCCTGCAAAAGCGGCAATGGCCTTTGCTATGGGCGCTGATTGTATTAATGTTGCTCGAGAGGCCATGATGAGTATTGGCTGTATTCAAGCACAAGTATGTCACACCAACACCTGTCCGAGTGGTGTGGCGACTCAAAATAAATGGTTACAAAATGGAATTGACCCAACTTTAAAATCTCAACGATTAGCACAGTATTTTAAAACTTTTAAAAAAGAATTAATTGAAATTACTCATGCCTCGGGATATGAACATCCATGTCAATTCAAAATGAGTGATGTAGAAATAAATGTCGATGATCATAATTTATCTAAAGAATTAAATAAAGCCTATATGTATGAAAAAACAGAGGTTCCTTTTATTGGTATTCAAACATTAAAAGATTGTTTATATTTGGGAGGAAACAAAACCACAACTTAAACATATGTTATTTTATGGAAATAGATAGAATCTTGGACCTGTTTTTATATTCAATACCCTCAATAATTACTGGTGTTATTGCCTACTATTTTTTTAGAGAACACACTAAAAATGAAGATGGTCGTAGACGGTTTTTATTGAAGAAAGATTTACAAGTAAATGCTATGCCTTTGCGCTTACAAGCTTATGAGCGTATGGCACTTTTTTTAGAACGTATATCACCATCAAAATTACTAATTAGAATTGGTCCAATTAGCTCAAATAAAGAAGATTATGAATCTTTACTTATACAAAGCATTGAAAATGAATTCGAGCATAATTTATCTCAACAAATATATATAAGTGATAAGTGTTGGAATATTATAACTACTGCAAAAAATGCAACTATTCAACTAATTAGAAAAGCAAGCTTGTCAGAGAAAACGGATACAGCTAATAAATTACGAGAAGTAGTTTTAACTGAAATGATGGAGCGGATATCCCCAAGTGATGCTGCTCTTTCATTTATAAAAGAAGAAGTCTCAGAATTGTGGTAAACTAACCCAAACGTAATTCATTAGATCTGGCTTCTTCACATTTCTTTTTAGCATAATAAAAACCCTGTTGCCACCATGTTGTCATTAATTTTTTATTAAAAATTAATGAGTTTTCAGTAAGCTTTGACGGTGTATAGTATAAATTAAGTTTTACATCTTTGTTTTTAGCAGCGAGTTTACCAATAATGATATCACTTCGTTCTACTTGATCAAGTAAATGCCCAAATAAATTTATCATTAATGAGTATGGATTTTTCCCCAATACTTTGTTATACTCCATGTTTTCAGACTCCAAAACCACAGCATCCACTTCTGTGGCGCCTCTTAGTATAGCTTCACGAATTGGTACCACACAACCCAATCCACCGTCGGCGTATTCAAAACCATTTTTAGTGGCTAATGACATAAACGGAATATAATTGCATGAAATCCATATCCAATCACAAAATTCATCATAACTAAAATCATTAATAGACTTATATTCGACACAATTTTTGGATAAATTAGATACCGTTACAACAACATCGTGTTTATTTTTTTTGACTTCCTTATATTCTTCATAGGTAAATTGTCTTTTTATATTGCGTCTAAGATTCTTGCTTTCTCCAAAAGTCCGCTTCATCCTTATAAACTGCCAAAGTGAATTTAAAAAATCAATTGACACATACTCTCTATTCCCTTTTTTCCTAATCACAAACGGATTTACACTAAATATATGGTTTTGATCCACATTTGTAAAAATCTCATGAACTTTTTTCAATTTTCCCGCTGCTATGTGAGGCACTAACAAACTCCCTGTAGAAGTCCCTAAAAACATGTCGTAATCTCTTCCTTCCTCTTCAATTAAATATTGAGCAACGCCTCCCGCATAGGCTCCTTTACTTCCGCCTCCAGAAATTACTAATGCTTTCATATATTAAAAATTATTAATTTTAAATTAGTAATAAATGCTGTTTTTATCATTTTTAATGTGATGTATAAATTTTGTAATTAGTTTTTTTTTTAATTCTCTAAAGGGCTTACTTCTTGATTTTTAAATTTAGCAAAATTATATCCATCCTGCCACCAATTTGTCATTTTTTCCTTATCAAAAATCAAAGAATTTGTTGTTAAAACGGTTGGGGCATAATAAAAATTAATAATAGCATTATTGTTGGATGCCACAAATTTACCAATTTTTATGTTTTGAGATTCAATACGATCAAGCATGAACGCGAACATATTCGTTAATAAGGAGAAAGGGTTTTTAGAAGGCATTCTATTTAATTGATTCACTTCTGTTTGCAAAATAATGGCATCAACTATAGTTGCTCCGCGCCGAATGGCTTCTTCAATAGGCACCATATTACCCATTCCACCATCGGCGTATTCGCATCCATTTTTTTTTACCAAGGTCATAAAAGGTGTATAATTACAAGAAATCCAAATCCAATCACAAAATTCTTCATAATCGTAATCTTTTAACGATTTATACTCAACTTGATTTAGTGATAAATTGGATACCGTGACTACAATATCGAGCGTTGAATTTTTCAATTGTGTAAACTCTTCTAAGGAAATGGTATCTTTTATTAACTTTTTTAAGTTGAAACTTTCGCCAAATGTTTTGCTCCCTTTAAGAATATTTTTAAGCACGTTAAAATGATTAATTTTAATATTTTGTGTACCATGCTTATTTATAATTTTAAAGGGACATACATTAAAAATACTATCGTTATTGACATTGGTGTAAACGGATTTAATTTTTTCGATTTTATTTATAGCTAAATGCGAAACCATTAAGCTTCCTGTAGAAGTGCCAATAAATAATTGATACGTTCTATTTAAATCTTGAATAAGATGTTGTGCGACACCACCAGCAAATGCCCCTTTACTTCCTCCCCCTGAAATTACTAGTGCTCTCATTTTTATTCTTTTAATAACTCTTTTGCAAACTGAGAAAAGCGCCAATTATGATGTTTAGTAGCTTGATTTAAATTTTCTTTACATTTATCAATACACCCTTGAATTTGATTTAAATATTGAAATGCGTTTTTTCGAATCTCAAAACCAAAATTTTGGTTTGTATAATCGGTTAACTCTTTAAAAAAATGAGGTTTATTTTCTGTTTCAAAATCTTCGGTTAGTAACGCTAAAGTTAACCAAAGTATTCTAACATTCTTATCATTAAACCCTTGAATTCCTTTTGTTTTATTTAAATATTTATATCGGTCTTGTGGGAAGTTTTTCCACAAATTAAATAAAGCTGATTCAATGGTAATGTATGATTTATCACTTAAAAGTGATTCGTAGTAAGATTTAAGCTCTGAAGGAATACTTGTCACAGATTGAGCAATAGCTTGCCGAACTTTTATATTATCAACCTTAAATGCATTTAAAATAAACTGATTAAAAAGGCTGAAATTTTCAGTTGATGCAGCTTTATGTATTATAAATGACTGCTTATTCTCATTATTCATTTTTACAAAATCAGGATAATATATGTGTTCTAACTTTTCATTTTTCAATTTCAATATATCATATAAATTTTTATTCTTTTTTAAATATTTTTCAACCACATTAAATTTAAAATCACTTGAATAAAGCCATTCTTTACTGAAATTACTTAAATCTTTCCCGCTAGACTCCTCTACTTCACCTATAAAATCGTTTGTTTCTACATTTTTAAATTGATTCTTCATTAAATAATTTCTAACTGCGGTTTTAAAAGCCTTTTCTCCTACTTGTTCTCTGAGTATATGCAATACCCAAGCGCCTTTTTTATAGAAAGTTAAGCTACTAGATTTAGGATCTAATAAAGAAGTACTTCCACCGGAATTGTCCTGTTCCAATAGCTCTTGAGCATATTCATACAATCGCCAATAGTAATAATCATTGCCAAAAATGTCACGTTCGGCTAATAAAGCATAATAAGTAGCAAAACCTTCCTGAAGCCAATGATGAGTTCCTGAAGTCTCGGTAACCAAATCTCCAAACCATTGGTGCGCTAGCTCGTGTGCATTTACATTAACATAATTTTTATCAACGAATGCAATAGAATCTATTACAAAACTGTCAGCAAAAACGGTGGTACTCGTATTCTCCATGCCTGAGTATAAAAAATCTTTTACTGGTACTTGTTTATAATTTTGCCATGGATAGGGAAAACCAATTTCTTCTTCCAAAAAATCAAACATTTCTTTGGTATAACGATAAGTTGGTTCAAATTTTAATGAATCTTCCGTATAATAGTACATTTCTAAAGGAATACCACTTTTGGAGTATTTAACTTTTTTGCTGTATTTACCAATAGCTAAAGCCACCAAATAGCTCGACATAGGCTGTTGCATATCGTAATTCCAGGTGATTGTTGAGTCGTTGTTGAGTTTATTGGTTAGTTTTCCATTGGAAATTACTTCGTAGTCTTTATGAAATGTAATATTCAAATCAAATTCGATTTTTTCATTCATATCGTCAATTGAAGGGAGCCAATTGCTAGTATATTTTCCTTGACCTTGTGTCCAAATTTGTTTGTTACCCATATTATAGTCCCAATCTATAAAATACATGGCTTTTTTCGGACTTGTTTCCCAAACAACTTCAATTTTATGTTTAGTATTTACTTTAAAAGGATGTTTTATAATAAGCTGCTTACCGTTGTATAAGCTATCTGCGTAAGAATCATCTAAAATATACTTAATGGAATGAAAATTAATCGCATCAATAAAAATAGAATCAATATCCTTTAAAATTTCGATTTCAAAAACAATCTTTCCAATAACTTCATTTTTGGTTAAATTACCAAATTTGATATCGGCTTTTGCTGATTTAAAATCCACATAATCTGTCTGTTGGGCTAGACCAATTATACACTTAAATAAAAATAAAAATGATACTAAATACTTCATTCTAAAACAATAACAAGGGTTAGACCAAAATAGCACTTTTAATCTTAATTGAAATAACTTAAATTCGCTTATATGTCTGTAAACCTTCAAACTCCCATTGATTATCTAAAAGGCGTTGGGCCCAATCGTGCCGATTTATTGCGTAAGGAGTTGGGCATTTACACATACCAAGACTTAATTAACTTATTTCCAAATAGATATATAGATAGAACACGATTTTATAAAATAAATGAATTACAGCGTAATAATGCCGATGTACAGGTAATTGGAAAAATAATTCAGTTTAAAGAAGTAACTCAAAAAAAAGGCAAACGCTTAATTGCAACTTTTCAAGATGATACGGGATCCATGGAATTGGTTTGGTTTAGAGGACAAAAATGGATTCGAGAAAACTTAAAACTTAATAAATCATATGTTGCTTTCGGAAAAACCAACTGGTTTAGTGGAAAATACAATATGCCACACCCTGAGTTAGAATTACTCGAGGAGCATAAAAAAAACATTCGTACGGCAATGCAGCCAATTTATCCATCTACTGAAAAATTATCAAATAAAGGGATTACAAATCGCGCCATTATAAAAATAATCCAACAATTATTTATTGAATCTGGTGGAAAGTATAATGAAACCTTATCTGAAAATTTGAGGTCGGAATTAAAATTAATTAATAAAAGTGAAGCACTTTTTAATATTCATTTTCCAAAAAGTCAAGAGCTTCTTTCTCGCGCTCAATTTCGATTAAAATTTGAAGAATTATTTTATATTCAACTGCAATTAATTATCAAAAATTTAATTCATAAATCTAAAATAAAGGGCTTTCCATTTGAAAATGTTGGCGACTACTTTAATTCGTTTTTCAACCACCATTTACCCTTTAAATTAACCAACGCTCAAAAACGAGTAATTAAAGAAATTAGGGCAGATTTAGGAAGTAACGCACAGATGAATCGACTATTGCAGGGCGATGTTGGTTCTGGCAAGACCATAGTTGCATTAATGTCAATGTTAATAGCACTTGACAATGGTTTTCAAGCTTGTTTAATGGCGCCGACTGAAATTTTGTCAGTACAACACTATAATGGTTTAGTTGATATGTGTAATAATTTGAATATCAGTATTAAAATGTTAACTGGTTCAAGTAAAACTTCAGAAAGAAGAAAAATTCATGAAACTTTAGAAAATGGCGAATTACAAATCATAATTGGCACTCATGCCCTACTCGAAGATAAGGTGAAATTTAAGAATTTAGGGCTCGCCGTTATAGATGAACAACATCGTTTTGGAGTTGCGCAACGCAGTAAATTATGGCATAAAAACACCTCGCCTCCGCATGTTCTAGTTATGACGGCAACACCAATTCCTCGAACGTTAGCAATGTCGGTTTACGGTGACTTAGATATTTCGGTTATTGATGAATTACCACCGGGCAGAAAGTCTGTAAAAACCGTGCACCGATATGACAAAAACAGACTTCAAGTATTTAAATTTATAAGGGATGAAATTGCAAAAGGGAGACAAATTTATATTGTTTACCCTTTAATTCAAGAAAGTGAAGTGCTTGATTATAAAGATTTGATGGATGGTTATGAAAGTATCTCAAGGGATTTCCCAATGCCTGATTATCAAATTTCCATTTTGCATGGAAAAATGAAACCTGCTGATAAAGATTTTGAAATGCAACGTTTTATTAAAGGTGAAACCCAAATTATGGTAGCTACTACTGTGATTGAAGTTGGTGTGAATGTGCCCAATGCCTCCGTAATGATTGTTGAGAGTGCAGAACGATTCGGCTTATCACAATTACATCAATTACGAGGACGCGTAGGCCGTGGTGCTGAACAGAGTTACTGCATTTTAATGACTAGCCATAAATTAAGCAGCGATAGTAAAACACGATTAGAAACCATGGTTCGTACGAATGATGGTTTTGAAATTGCGGAAGTCGATTTACGATTACGAGGTCCAGGAGACATTATGGGAACACAACAAAGTGGTGTTTTGAACTTAAAAATAGCCGATATCATCAAAGATCACGACATTCTACAAAGCGCCAGATATTATGCAAAAAAGATACTTCAAATTGATCAAAATCTGTCATTACCCGAAAATGAGGTTATCTTAAGAACTTATAAGCAACTCAGTAAGTATAAGAATATTTGGAATTATATTAGTTAATCTTATATTATCTTCAACTTTAATTACTTTTATAAAAAAACTATGCTTCATCTAAAATTAGAAACCGATCCGCGATGGGTAAATATTGTTGAGTCGAATATTGAAGAAATTTTAACTGATCACGCTTGGTGCGAACAAAAAGCAGCGACCAATGCGATTACCATTATTACTCTTAATTCCGAGCATACCGATTTAGTTACAGATTTATTGGTTTTAGCGCAAGAAGAGTTGGAACACTTTCAAATGGTTCATAACATCATTAAAAAACGCGGTTTCAAACTCGGTAGAGAGCGCAAGGATAGTTACGTTAATGAACTCTATAAATTTATGAATAAAGGCGGAAACAGGCTCCAAAGCATGGTAGACCGATTATTATTTTCTGCTATGATAGAAGCCAGAAGCTGCGAACGTTTTAAATTATTATCAAAAGAAATAAACGACCCCGAGCTTTCTAAATTTTATCATGATTTAATGATAAGTGAGGCTGGACATTACACAACATTTATAGGCTTTGCAAGAAAATATGGGAAAGAAATTGATGTTGATAAGCGCTGGAAAGAATTAGTGGAATTTGAAGGCGAGCTCATAAAAAGCTACGGCAAACACGAAACCATACACGGATAAAAAAAGCTCAACCAATAGTTTGATTGAGCTTTAAACAACTGAAATGTAGTTTGATTGTTGATTCTTAAATTTAAAAAGAAATACAATGTATAAGTGTTATGGTTGTGTTAAACAACTACTTAAATCTGTTAATTAACTATTTATTAAGAAGCCTTTTACTTTGTAATACTTCTAAAGCAGATTGTTTAAATTTGCATTTCTTATTTCAAGCAGTTTTATAGAGAGAATGATTAATATTCACGAAAAAACATTAAAAGATTTAGAATTTCATACCGTGCTACAACAAGTAAGCGAGCATTGCGTGACGCTATTGGGGAATGAAAAAGCATTAAAGATTTCGCCCTATAAAACAAAAGAAGAATTGCTGGTCGCTTTAAAACTAACTAACGAATATCTCTCTTCGTTTTACAACGACAACCGAATTCCGAATCATGGGTTTGATATTATTTCTAAAGAGTTAAAACTCTTACGTATTGAAAACACGTATCTGGAAGTACATAGCTTAAAAAAAATAGTATCCATCTCCATCACTGTAAACGAAATTGTTACATATTTAAAGAAATTTATAGAATACTACCCTAATTTAAACAACCACGCTTCACATATTGAAGTCACTAAAGTTATAATTGAAAAAATAGATAACATTGTTGACCGTTTTGGCGATATTAAAGATAACGCATCTTCCCTATTACTAGATTTAAGACAATCAATTAATAAAATTAAAGGTAAAATAAATGCTAGTTTTTCAACTGCGCTAAACATGTATCACAACCTCGAATATTTAGATGATATTCGAGAATCTGTAGTTGATAATAAACGTGTACTTGCAGTTAAAGCCATGTACCGTCGCAAAGTAAAAGGCGCTATTATGGGTGGTAGCAAAACAGGAAGCATCGTTTATATCGAACCCGAAACAACGCTTCAACATTCTAGAGAATTAAATAATTTAGAATACGAAGAGCAGGAAGAAGTTATTAGAATTTTAAAAGACGTTACCGATTTTATCCGTCCGTTTTTAACGCTTTTACACGATTATCAAGCCTTTCTAATTGACATGGACGTGATTTCTGCTAAAGCAAAGTACGCTAAAGCTATGAACGGCATTCTTCCAGAAATTTCTGAAGATAAAAGCATGTTTTTGCGCGATGCATATCATCCGTTACTTTATTTAAATAATTTAGAAAAGAAAGAAAAAACTTTTCCGCAAACCATAGGATTAAAACAAGATAGTAGAATAATTGTAATCTCAGGACCCAATGCTGGCGGAAAAAGCATTACTTTAAAAACAGTTGGTTTATTACAAGTAATGTTACAGAGCGGATTACTAATTCCAGTGCACGAACGAAGCACAATATGTTTATTTGATCGAATTTTGACTGATATTGGAGATAATCAATCCATTGAAAATCATTTAAGTACGTATAGTTATCGTTTAAAGCAAATGAATTACTTTTTAAAAAAATGTAACAAAAACACACTTTTTTTAATAGATGAATTTGGAACGGGAAGCGACCCTGAATTAGGTGGTGCTTTGGCTGAAACTTTTTTAGAAGAATTCTATCATAGAGAAGCCTTCGGAATCATCACAACACATTATTCAAATTTAAAAATATTAGCCAACGAGCTACCGCATATGCTAAATGCGAATATGCTTTTTGATGAAAAAACATTAGAACCACTTTTTAAATTAGTTATAGGTCAAGCCGGAAGTAGTTTTACCTTTGAGGTGGCACAGAAAAATGGGATCCCGTATAGTTTAATTAACAGAGCTAAAAAGAAAATTGAACGCAGCAAAGTACGATTTGATGCTACTATTGCAAAACTTCAAAAGGAGCGTTCAAGATTAGAAAAAACAGGTCAATCTTTAAAGCTTAATGAAAAGAAAAAGATTGAAGAAGCTGATAAACTTGAAGAGATTAACGAAAAAATTCAAAAGAAATTAGAAAGCTATCAAGAGTTGTATGATAGTAATCAACGCTTAATCTACTTGGGACAAAAAGTAAATGATATTGCCGAAAAATACTTTGACAATAAACAGAAAAGGCCATTAATGGATGAGCTTTTTAAATTAGTTCAAATAGAAAATTCAAAACGAAAAAAAGTTTCGACTAAACAAAAAAAAGTAGTTAAAGAAAAGGAGAAACAAGTAAAAAAGGAAGTCGAGAAAACAGTTAATGTGATTCGCCAAAAGAAGAAAATTGCAAAGCAAAGAGCTATTGAAACACCAAAACCGAAACCTACGTTAAAAGTGGGCGATCGAGTTAGAATGGAAGATGGCAGAGCTGTAGGAAGCATTGATAAAATAGAAAAAAACAAAGCAATTGTGAATTATGGTATTTTTACGACTAATGTAAATGTAGATCAGTTAGAATTAGTAGAAACTAAAAAATGATACACTTAAATAAACATAAAAAATTAATCTTATTTGATGGTATTTGTAACCTTTGCAACAACAGTGTGCAATATGTTATAAAAAATGATAAAAAAAACCTATTTATGTTTACCGCAATACAGAGCGAAACGGGAAAAAAAATTATTGAAGAATTTAAAATAGATACCGCTAAAACAGATTCTATTTTATTATACACTCCAGAAAAAGGCATTGATTACAAATCTACAGCAGCTATAAAAATCGCCTATCAATTGGGGTTTCCACAAAATTTATTGGGAATATTTTATATTATTCCGCCTTTTATTCGCAATTGGGTTTATGATTATATTGCAAAAAATCGATACAAATGGTATGGTAAAAAAGACGCTTGTATGATTCCAACACCTGAATTGAAAAGTAAGTTTCTGGACTAATTAATAAAAGCCTATTTTTTACTTACTAGTCTTTAACCAAACTGCCCCATTCGGTCCAAGAGCCATCATATACTGAAATGTTTTTATAACCAGCTATTTCTGCCCCTAATGCTAAAACACAAGCCGTAATACCGGAGCCACACGAAAAAATTATATCATCATTTTTGTCTGCAAGCATATAAAAGGCTTTTTCTAAATCTACTTTTGGTTTTAAAACCCCATTTTCTAAAAGGTCTTCAAAAGGTAAGTTTAAGGAATTTGGTATGGCCCCCATTCGCAACCCTGCTCTAGGTTCAGGCTCTTTACAATTATATCGACTTGCCGAACGCGCATCAATAATAGTATGTGTATTATGTTTTGCAGCTGATTTAACATCATTAAAAAACTTCATGAATTCTGGATTATAAATCCCAGTAAAATTTCCAGGTTTTCCTTTAAAACTTGAAGGTAATTCTGTTTTGTAGCCTGCTTTTTCCCAAGAAGGAAGTCCACCATTTAATACGGCAACATTATTATAACCAAATACTTTAAACAGCCACCAAACACGTGCACTTGAGTAAATGCCTTTTTCATCATAAACTACAATGGCACTATCGTTATTAATACCTAAAGCCCTAGCTTCAGTTTGAAATTGTTTTGGTGTTGGAATGGTGCTAGGAAATTCAGCGGAAGTATCGCTAAACTTATTTTTTATATCAAAATATCTTGCACCTGTTATTTGTTTTTGAACGTTAGTCCAATCATCGCCTGTTACTTTAGGAATTGTTCCATTTAAAACAATTAAGTTTTTGGCGTTCAAATTTTTATGAAGCCATTCCACTGAAACAATTGGTGATGATAATGAAATACTATCGCTCATTTTTCTATTAATCTCGCTATAGATAAAGTTATATATTTTATTTCACTGCATCATAATGGTCATCCCATTCTTTAGGCTTTGGATCATGTAACTTATCTAATGATTTAGCAACCATCATTGAAACTGTTGCGTCACCAGTTACGTTTATTACAGTTCTACACATATCTAAAGGTCTATCAACCGCAAATATAAGTGCTAACCCTATTGGTAATAATTCAGCTGGGAAACCAATAGATTCTAAAACGATTACGAGCATAACCATTCCTGCGCTTGGTACTGCGGCACTTCCAATGGATGCTAATAAGGCTGTGGCAACTATCAAAAGTTGATTAGTAAATGTCAATCCTTCTGGCCATATAACCTGCATAATAAATACAGCGGCAATACCTTGATACAAACTTGTACCATCCATATTTACGGTTGCTCCAACAGGTAAAACAAAACCAGAAACTTCCTTATCTACTCCTAAATGTTCTTCAACACGCTCCATAGTTACTGGTAATGTAGCAGCACTACTACTTGTTGAAAATGCTAATAATTGTGCCGGACTTATCTGTTTTAAAAACCACATTGGCGATTTTTTTACATAAAAACCAATTAATAACAGATAGAACCCAATCATTAATATTAATCCTCCAACAACACAAAATGCATAATAAAGGAGTTTGATTAATATTTCTACATCATCAAAGGCAATAATCACATTTGCGAGTAAGGCAAAAACAGCATAAGGTGCAAAAAGCATTATTAAATCTACCATTTTCATGACTACTTCGTTAAGTGAATCAAAAAAATCAATTAATGGTTTTGCCTTTTTCTCTCCTATTAATAATAAACAAATACCAACAAATAGTGCAAAAAAGATAACTTGAAGCATCGAAGCTTCAACAAAAGATTCAAAAATATTACTTGGAAAAATATCTACTAACGATTGTAATGGTCCTGCTTCCTTTTGAGCAGACGCTTTCATTAATTTATCGGTTACACCTGCGTCGTTTTCATATTTAAGTTTAATTTTTTCGATAGTTTCTTGTGGCATACCATCACCTGGTTTAACTGTATTTACTATTGTTAAACCAATTACTATCGCTACTAATGTGGTAGAAATATAAATTCCAATAGTGCGTAAACCCATTGATTTTATTTTGGAAATATCCTTTAAATCGGAAATTCCTTTAATTAAAGATGCCAATATTAAAGGCACAGCGATAAGTTTTAAAAGATTAATGAAAATGGTTCCAAACGGCGCAATCCAATCGGTTACAATGCCTTTTCCGCCATCAACGGTATTCATAATAAAACCAAAAATGATTCCGAGAATCATTCCTATAATAATCTTCCAATGTAGTGCTAGTTTTTTCATGTGATATAATATCTATATGGAGAACAAGATAAGTATTTTTAAGATGTTTAAAATTCTAATTCTTCATAAATCACCTCTTGTGATATTTCCTTAACATTTCCAAGGTATTCTTTACCTCGCAATTTGTTGACCGTAAATGCTTTAAGATTTTCTTCTGGGTAAGGCTTAATGAGATCTTTTATAGGTTGAAAATCCATATGTCTTTCAGCTGGGTTTAACCAAGAATCTTCATTTGATTCCTTCAATATTAATGGCATTCTGGGTCCTTTTAGTTTCGGATTGTTGTGAATTTTAGCAAGTAAAGAATTCCCATTTGTTGTAACAATAGAGAAGGTTTTAATTGAACCGCCCGTTTCTGGATTTTTCCATTCGCACCACAATCCTGCTAAAGCTATAGGCAAATTATCCTTTCTTTGAATAAAAAATGGATATGTTTTTTTATTGAAATGATGATGTTCGTAAAAACCATCAATAAAAACGATACATCTGTGATCTTTGGCGGAATCCCGGAAAGATGGTTTTTCAAAAATAGTTTCCCCTCGTGCATTTAGGGTGTTATTCCATGTTTTTTCAAGATGTTCTTGATCACGAATCCAATGTGGTACCAGTCCCCAAGTTGCAACTTCTGGAAAATCTGGAGACCTATTGGTATAAATTAATAACTCTGGATGCGAAAAACCTGAAGCATGATGTATGGGTAAATCTGTAAAGGGAATTAATTTTTCTTCAATTTCTGCAATAGCATTTAAATCACCTCTTCGAATTGCCCGCTTTAATTGCGCTTCGTAACTCGCTTTTATATCGTAACACATTTTTTTAAAATGTAAAAGTTGAATTTCATGAAACTAAATTAGGAAAATTTTTATAATATAATTGAAATATATAAAATGGTAAATTGCTATTAAACCAGCGTATTTTCACAATAAATGGCGGATAATTTAGCCCCGATTGAAGTGGCATCCTTTTTTGTGCTCGAAACAAATTTGAAATTAATCCAAACTTAGATTAAAAAAATAAGTGTTATGAGATACTGAAACTAGCTCCGCACAAAAAAGATACAACGGAAAGCGGGAAACAGCTACTAACTATATATTTTATTGATGAGGTGAAAATCGGCTAACACTAATGCTGCCATAGCCTCTACAATAGGAACAGCGCGTGGAACGACACATGGATCGTGGCGTCCTTTACCATGCATTTGCACAACTTTGCCTTTCTTATCGATAGTTTCGTATTCCTGAATTAGTGTCGCAACAGGTTTAAAAGCAACGTTAAAATAAATATCCATTCCATTACTTATACCACCTTGTATACCGCCTGAATAATTAGTTTTTGTGGTTCCGTCGGGTTGAAAAGCGTCGTTATGATCGCTGCCATACATAGTACTCCCGTGGAAACCGCTACCGTACTCAAATCCTTTTACCGCATTTATCGAAAGCATAGCTTTACCTAATTCGGCATGGAGTTTATCGAAAACTGGTTCACCCAATCCTACCGGTACATTTTGAATCACACAACTTACAACTCCTCCAACGGTATCGCCTTTGCCTCGAACTTCTTTAATAAAAGTTTCCATTTTTGAAGCCATTACTGGATCTGGACAACGTACAATATTTGTTTCTGCT
This sequence comes from Flaviramulus sp., assembly GCF_013001275.1. Classification (GTDB taxonomy): domain Bacteria; phylum Bacteroidota; class Bacteroidia; order Flavobacteriales; family Flavobacteriaceae; genus JABDMV01. The sequence goes on along the minus strand of NZ_JABDMV010000103.1, from coordinate 51,491 downwards.
TTTGAAAGGTCTAATTCGGTATACGATTTTTCAAGTTTCATAGGGCCAACGCCAGAAACATATGCTTTTATTTTAATATTTTTTAGCATTTGCTTTGCGATTGCACCTGCCACAACTCTACAAGCAGTTTCACGCGCAGAGCTACGGCCACCACCACGGTAGTCTCTTACCCCGTATTTTTTATCATACGTATAATCGGCATGACTTGGTCTGTAACTATCTTTTATATGTGAGTAATCGTGCGATTTTTGATTGGTATTTTCTATAACAAAACCTATTGGTGTGCCAGTAGTTTCTCCTTCAAAAATTCCAGAATGAAATTTTACGGTATCAGGTTCTTTGCGCTGTGTAACAATAGCTGATTGACCTGGTTTACGTCTATTAAGTTCATTTTGGATAGCATCCAAATCTAGCTTAATTCCTGGAGGACAACCATCAATAACACCGCCCAAAGCAGGTCCGTGAGATTCACCATAAGTGGATAAATTAAATAGTTTACCGTAAGAATTGCCAGCCATTATTTGAAATTTGATGCTAAAATAAATCTAATATAACAGAAACAAAAATTGTGAACCCAAAATAACTCAAATTTTGATTAATGCTTCTTTTAAAATTGATATTGGATGTTTTGCTTCTCTTTGTGTTCCATCCTTTATTTGATGTCTACAACTTGTACCATTTGCTGCTATAACAACATCTTCTTTGGCTTTTCTAATAGCAGGAAATAAAGTTTGTTCGCCTATTTGCATACTTACTTTATAATGCTCTTTTTCAAACCCAAAACTTCCTGCCATCCCGCAACATCCACTAGGGATAATGGTGACTTTATAATTCTTAGGAAGATTTAACACAGCAAAACTAGATAGTTGATTGCTCAAAGCTTTTTGATGACAATGCCCATGAAATTTTATTGTTTTTGCTTCTGACGTAAATTGCTCAGGTATTATATTTCCTAACTTAATTTCTTGTTGAATAAACTCTTCTATTAAAAACGTGTTCGTTGCGATTAATTCTGCTGAAACTCTATCGTCTGCTAATTTTAAATATTCATCCTTAAATGTATAAATCGTAGATGGTTCTATACCAACTAAAGGAGTTTCGTTTGAAACTTTATTTTTAAAAATTGCTACATTTTTATTTGCTATAACTTTGGCCTCGTCTAAAAATCCTTTTGAAATAAATGCTCTACCTGATTCTTCGCTTTTAATTACTTCTACTTCAAAATTTAACGAGGTTAAAAGCTGTATCGCATCAACTCCAATATTTGTGTCTAAATGGTTTGTAAATTCATCATTAAATAAATAAACTTTTTTTATAAAATTTTTATTTAACTTCTTATTTTTAATTAGCTGTAATTCTTTATTTAAATTTTTTCTTGAAATTAAAGGCAAATTACGTTCTTTAGCTATTCTGAAAGATTTTTTTAATAAGTAGGAAGTAATTCCATTAGAAAAAACAAAATTTGTAAGACTTGGGAATTTGCTTCCAAAATCATTTAATTTATTATTTGAAGCAAATAATTTAGTACGTAAACTAGCACCATTTTCTTTTTTATATTGGTATTGAAATTCTGCTTTTAAACTAGCCACATCTACACTGCTTGGACATTCACTAGCACAAGCTTTGCAGCTTAAACATAAATCAAACACCTCTTTTAATTCCTTATGATTAAACTTGTTTGACTTTTCTGAGTTTGTTAAAAACTCACGCAATGCATTTGCTCTAGCACGAGTAGTATCTTTTTCGTTTCTGGTAGCCCTGTAACTAGGGCACATGGTTCCGCCAAATTCAGGTAATTTCCGGCAATCACCAGACCCATTACATTTCTCTGCTTCACGCAAAATTCCCTGGGATTTTGAAAAATCTAAAAGCGTTTCAATTTTAGGTTCCTCCCTATCAGTTTCATAACGCAGCCCTTTATCCATTGGAAAAGGATCTACAATTTTTCCTGGATTAAAAATGTTGTCCTTATCGAATGTCTTTTTAATTCGTTTTAAAATTTCGTAATTTTCTTTACCAATCATAAAAGAAATAAATTCTGATCGAACAATTCCATCTCCGTGTTCACCACTCAATGAGCCTTTGTACTTCTTTACTAAATGCGCGACATCGGTTGTTATTTTTCTAAATAGAATAACTTCTTCAAACTTCTTCAAATTCAAAATAGGCCTTAAATGTAACTCACCAGCTCCGGCATGTGCATAATAGATAGCCTCTTGATTATAGCCTTTCATCAAAGCTGTAAAATCAGCTATATAATTAGATAAGTCTGATAACGCCACTGCCGTATCTTCAATACAGGCGGCTGTTTTTTTGTCTCCTATAATATTACCCAACAAACCCAAACCGGCACTACGCAAGTTATTTGCTTTTTCAATATTCTCTCCATTAAGTGTAGGAAAAGCATAACTCAAGTTTGTTTTTTTAATATCCGTTAAAAGATTATTAGTTAACCTTTCAACTTCATTAAAGGATTCTGCTCTTACTTCACACATTAATATAGCTTTCGGGTCGCCCTCAATAAAATATCGGTTCTCCTGCTGTGGTTTGTTGTGTTTTGTACAATCTAAAATAGTTTTATCCATCATTTCACAGGTGTACAAATCATGTTTCATGGCGATTTCTACCATATTTAAACAATTTTCAATACTTGTAAAATGCGCAGCCACCATGATACTTTCTTTAGGTGGTAATTTATCTAATTTTAATGTAATTTGTGTTGTGAATGCCAGTGTGCCTTCGCTCCCTGTAAGCAATTTACAAATATTGAATTTTTCTGAAGAGTCTGAAAAAATGTCACTTTTTAATAAGGCATCTATCGCGTAACCTGTATTTCTTCTATGTATGTCGGGTTTTGGGAAGTTTTCGATAATTCGCTCTTGAATACTCTCTTCTTTTAGCTCATTATAAATTACTTTATAAATATCGCCTTCTAAATTATTTAATTTTAATTTTTGGTGAAATTCTTCAATTGACAACTCTCCAAACACTACTTCACTGCCATCACTTAACACAACGTGCATTTCCAATACCTTATCCCGCGTTACACCGTATTGAATAGAAGTGGTTCCTGAAGAGTTATTTCCAACCATACCTCCAATCATACATCTGTTAGATGTCGACGTATTTGGCCCAAAAAATAACCCAAAGGGTTTTAAAAAGTTGTTCAACTCATCTCTAACAACACCTGGTTGAACTGTGATTGTTTGATTCTTTTCATTGATATCTAAAATCTTCGTAAAATTTTTTGAAACATCCACTATAATTCCTTTTCCTACACATTGACCAGCCAATGAAGTACCTGCGGTTCGAGGAATTAAAGAAGTGTTATTTTTTTTAGCAAACTTAATAAGCTCTTTTATATCTTGAATATTTTTGGGATATGCCACTGCCAATGGCAGCATTCTGTAAACGGATGCATCTGTGGCATACAATGATTTTATTAAATCATCAAAAAATAATTCACCCGATAAGTTTGATTGTAAACTTGTTAACGACATTGTATAAAAAATCCATTAATTGTCTAAATATAAATACAATTTTGGCGTTATTTTTGTAAAAGTAATTTGAATATTAACAAATGGTCTTTTTTAAAGAAAATACCGTATATATTGTCGAATTAAAACATAAATATTTATGAAGAAATTATTTTTATTATCGCTTACAATCTTTGGGTTTTCATTTTTAGCAAGTGCACAAGAGATATCACCAAATGCAATTGGATTGCGTTTAGGAGATAGTGATGGATTAGGTGCCGAAATATCTTATCAACATGCGTTAGGCGATAACAATCGTTTAGAGCTAGATTTTGGGTGGAGAGATGGAAATAATTATAACGCCTTCAAACTAACAGGATTATACCAATGGGTATTTCCTTTAGATGACGCTTTTAACTGGTACGTTGGTGCCGGTGGTGGTATTGCCTCATTTGATGGCAAAAATGCATTGAATGGTGATAGTGAAACAGCGCTTTTTGCGGCGGGTGATATAGGAATTGAATATTCTTTTGATATTCCTTTACAACTTTCATTAGATTTTAGACCAGAACTTGGTTTTGGTAAGTTTACCGACGATTTAGATTTTGATATTGCTTTTGGTATTCGTTACCAATTTTAGCACACAACATTTGGGAAATTTAAAAAAGCGCTCAATTTGAGCGCTTTTTTTATTTATATTATAATCGAGCTAAAAAAGCTAAAGCACCATGCACTTAGCCAGAGTATCTTCATAAATAGATTCGTATTGTGGCACAATTTTATGTAAATCAAATTTTAAAGATTCATTTCGGGCATTGGCCTTAAAAGTTTTTAATCGATTTTCATTACCTAATATATGTAATGCATTTTTAGTCATATCATCAATATCGCCAACATTACTTAAATACCCGGAAATACCGTGAATGTTTACTTCTGGAATACCTCCTGTGTTACTAGAAATAACTGGGACACCAGAAGCCATTGCTTCCAGAGCCGCCAAACCAAAACTTTCGGTTTGTGATGGTAATAAAAACAAATCACTGAAGCATAAAATTTTATCAATCTCGTTGCTTTTACCAAAGAATACTACTTTATTAGAAATTCCTAGTTCTCTACATTTTTGCTCTACCTTCTCTTTTTCTGGCCCCTCACCTATAAACATTAGTTTAGCTGGCATTTCTTTTTGAATATTATAAAACACGCTTATAACATCATGTACTCTCTTAACAGGCCTTAAATTACTTATATGAGTTATTATTTTTTCGTCATCTTTTGCCATTATTCCCCTTTGACAATCAGTAAACCCTTCATGCTTATATTTTTCTAAATCAATAAAATTAGAAACCACGCTAATTTCATTTTTAATATCAAATAAACGCAATGTGTCATCCTTTAAACTTTGCGAAACGGCTGTGACGGCGTCCGATTTATTTATACTAAACGTTACTGCAGATTTATAAAATGGATGACTTCCAACCAGCGTAATATCGGTTCCGTGCAACGTGGTTACAATTGGCAGATAAATACCTTCCTCCTGCAACATTTTTTTGGCCATATAAGCTGCATATGCGTGCGGAATAGCATAATGGACATGTAGAATTTCTATTTTATGAAGTTTAACCATATCCACTAGTTTGCTAGATAAAGCCAGCTCGTAAGGCTGATAATGAAATAAAGGATATTCTGGAACATTAACTTCATGATAATGTACCCGATTACTTAGTAACTCTAATCGAACAGGTTGCTTATATGTAATAAAATGAACTTCATGCCCACGTTTAGATAATTCTAAACCAAGCTCAGTAGCAACTACGCCGCTTCCTCCAAAAGTTGGATAACAAACTATTCCTATTTTCATTAGTTTATTTTTTTAATGGTACATTGTGTATTAATTTTTAATCCTCAATCGCTTCATAAATTAAGCGTTGTATTTCGGTTCTAATATTTTCTCTTAATAACAAGTTTTTTCCTGCGGTTGGGTATGTTCTATTTGCTAAAAAAACATAAACAATTTCTTTCTCTGGGTCTGCCCATGCATACGTGCCAGTAAAACCAGAATGCCCAAAACTTGTCATGGAAACGCACCCACATGTTGGGCCATCATCTCCTAACTGTGGTTTGTCAAATCCTATACCTCGTCTATTATCTTTTTCGCAATAGTAACAAGTATTGAATTTATCAATGGTTTCAGGTTTCAAAAAACGTTTTCCACCGTAGTATCCTTTTTGTAAATACATCTGCATAATTTTTGCCACATCATTTGCATTGCTAAAAACACCAGCATGACCTCCAACTCCATTTTGCATTGCCGCACCCATATCATGCACATAACCATGTATTTTTTGGTATCGATAATAATCATCCTCTTCCGTTGGAATGATTTTTTTATTACTTATTGTATGATAAGGATTATACATGGTATAATTAGCTCCTAATGGTTCATAAAAATGCGACTGAACCACTTGATCTAATGTTCTGTCGTAATGTTCTTCAATAAATTTCTTTAAAATATAATATGGGAAATCGCTATATCGATATCTTAACTGTTCAAGCAATTCCGAGTCTTTTATTATTTTTGGAATAGAATCCTGATAATCAGTGCGTAAATACAAATTTTTAGCAACCTCTATACTAAATTTATTGCTTTTTTGATTTCGATAATATTTAGGACTTGGGCGTTTTGTAATAGAATCTAAAGTATGGTAATAGAATGGTTCCCATGGACGCAATTGTGCATAGTGAGATAACATATTTTTTAACGTTATATTCTTTTTATTTGAATTTTTATATTCTGGTAAAATATCTGAAAGTTTGTTATTTAAAGATACAATTCCTTGTTCATCCAATTCCATAAGTAATGGCAGAGTAGCCAATATTTTTGTTAACGATGCCAAATCGTAAATATCATCATATGACACTTTCTCTTTTCCTTTATATGTGTGTTTACCAAAATTTTTATTATAGATAACTTTTCCTTCTCTTGCCACTAATAACTGAATTCCAGGAGTCATTTTAGCATCAACAGCATGTTGCGCTACAGAATCAATTTTTTTTAATTTTTCAGAACTCATACCCACACGTTCTGGAATCGTATAACCTAATCGTTTTATCGAAAAAGATGGAATACCTTCACCTTCATTAAAATGATCACCCGCCGAAACTGGTAATATTCCTTTTGCCGCAATTGCTCCAAAAATAAGTTGTGCTGATTTTTCTTGGGCTATTTTACTATTTTGATAACTTACAATAATACTTTCTATTCCATCAATGTTTTTTAAATCCAATAAAGCATAGGGTTTAACAAAAACATCTAAAATAATGGTATGTGTTTTTGCAATCTCATTTAGCCAAGTTATTTGATCTTTTGCAAATTTATAAGGTTTCCAAGGACTATCATTCGAACGATGCAAACCAACAATAACAGTGTTATAGGGCTGTAATTTATTTTTTAAGTCCTTTAAATTTTTTGAAGAGGTTATTTGGTGAACTTTTGCGTACTTTTTTAATTCATTAAAAAACACGTCTCCAGAATCATCTCCCAACTTTACATAAGCAATTGTTTTAGTTTCTAACTGCCTTAATGGTAAAACTTCTCTAACGTTTTTTAATACTGTTATGGCATTTTCAATTAATTCTTCATATAACACATCGTCTTTTACTCTATTCAGATCTTTTGATAAATTATACAACCCAACAGGTTTATAATTATTTAATCCAACTTTGTATTTTGCTTGAAGTATTTTTTTAACTGAATGAGCTAAACGAGCATCGGTTATAGTTCCTTTATTATAAGCTTCCATAATTTTAGAAACACCAATACCAACATCTTCAGACATTAACATAACGTCATTTCCAGCCATAAACGCAGCTAAATCAATATCTCCTGTTTCACTAAAATCTGCTGCACCTTTCATTGTTAACGCATCAGTAAATATTAAACCTTCAAACCCTAATTTTTCTTTTAAAACATCAGTTACTATATGTTTTGATAAAGAAGATGGGTAGCCACTACGCGATTCCAAACTCGGCACATTTAAATGGGCAACCATAACGCTTGAAAGCCCTTCTTTAATTAATTTTTTATAAGGATATAACTCGACTGAATCAATTCGTTTGGCATTAAAACTAATAGTTGGTAACGTTTCGTGTGAATCTTGATCGGTATCACCATGTCCTGGAAAATGTTTTGCATTAGCTAAAACACCAGCGCTTTGCATACCTTTCATAAAAGCAGAAGCTTTTTCAGTAACGTTATCGCTGTTTTCTCCAAACGACCGATTTCCTATTATTGGGTTTTTAGGATTGGTATTAATATCTACTACCGGAGCAAAATTAAAATGAACTCCTAAACGTTTACAATGTTCACCTATTTGTCTTCCCGTTTGTTCAATAAGTTTATTATCTTTTATCGCGCCTAATGTCATATTCCAAGGGAATGCATAGGTGGAATCTAAGCGCATGCTTAATCCCCATTCAGCATCCATCCCAATTAACATTGGTGTTTTTGAAAGGGCTTGCAATTCATTATTTAATTTTGCTTGCCTTACTGGACCCCCATTAGAGTAAATAACACCTCCAATTTGATGCTTTTTAATAAGATTAATTACTTTGTTTTTAGTCGATCTATCCTGATTAGACATGACTTGAACCATATACAATTGTCCAACTTTTTCTGCCAAACTCATTGATGAATAAACACTATCCACCCATTTATTTTGAGCTTCAAAATCTGATGTAATTAATGGATTTTTTGATGTTTGACTACATACACAAAATGTATAAAACAAGCATACTATTGTAAAATAGATTTGACGCATAGAAGAGAGTAATTAAGCTTATTAATATTAATTATAGGTTCTATTAATAATCATGCCAAATTAATACTTTTAAAAAGAAGAAAAAAAGACTTTAAGATAGATTTATAAAGAAAGTAATGAACTATTCTATAATACAGTTAAACCGTTTTAGCTATTCCAATAAATCGATATGCCTATCGTGATAGCCCAATAAATATAATACACCATCTAAACCAATACTCGATATTGAATTTTGTGCATTATCTTTTACAGTTGGTTTTGCATGAAACGCAATACCTAAACCTGCAACATTAAGCATCTCCAAATCATTTGCACCATCACCAACTGCAATGGTTTGATTAATATCTATACCTTCTTGAAGCGCAATTTCTTTAAGATACTCTGCTTTTTTAGCACCATTAACTATTTCTCCTAAATAATTACCGGTTAAAACGCCATTTTTTATTTCCAGTTGATTGGCATATACATAATCGATACCCAATTCTTTTTGCAAGTAGTGACCAAAATAAGTAAATCCACCAGATAAAATAGCGGTTTTAAATCCGTAACTTTTTAAAGTATCAATAAGTCTTCTTGCTCCTTTGGTTATTGGTAAATTTACAGCAACATCATGCAGAACATCCTCGCTTAAACCCTTTAAAAGTTTCATACGTCTCTCAAAACTTTCATTAAAGTCTATTTCACCTTGCATTGCTGCCTCGGTAATTGCTTTTACTTCGCTACCAACGCCCGCTAATTCTGCCAACTCATCAATTACTTCAGTTTGTATTAAAGTTGAGTCCATATCAAAACAAACCAATCGTCTATTTCGTCTATAAATATTATCTTCTTGAAATGCAATATCCACATCTAAATCGTGAGATATCTGCAAGAATTGTTCAGTAAGTTCTACTTTATTTTCAATCTTTCCACGTATTGATAATTCAATAGATGCTCGAGGATACTCTTCTTCTTTAACAAGTGATAAGCGCCCTGTAAGTCTTTTTATTGCATCAATATTCAAATTCTTATCAGAAATTACCTTGGTCACTTCTGTAATTTGATACGCAGAAAGCTTTTCGCCTAAAATAGTAACTATATATCTGTCTTTCCCTTGAAGAGTTACCCAATGCTCATAATCTTCAAGTGAAATTGGTTTAAACTTTGCGGTAATACCAAGCTCGTAGGCTTTAAAGAGTAAATCTTTTTGTACTGCTGACGATTTTTCTCCAGACTCAATTTCGAATAACATTCCTAAGGAAAGCGTATCATGAATATTCGCCTGACCAATATCAAGAACTTTACCCCCATAATCTGCCAATACGCTAGTTAATCCAGCTGTTAATCCTGGTTTGTCTTGTCCCGAAATATTTAGTAAAAAAATATCGTTAGCCATAAATTACACATTGAAAGCGGCAAAAATCAATATTCTATTTGATAAATAAAAGTTTTTTTGGCATTATGTTATTTTAAAAATCTGCCATGCCAGCTCTCACTCGCGGGGACCTCCCAATTTTCGTTAAATTCTGCTATATTGGTTACCAAATTATTAAAAACAATGGTGTTTTTCGAAACCGCATTATCTTTTGCCATTTTTCGAAAATCGGTAAGTGTTTTATATGCAACGTATTCGCCTTGTTTATAGGATACATTCATTTTATCCATTAAATCAACATCGTATTCTTTTTCTAATTGTTGAATAAAATGTACTGAGGCATCAATAGAACAACCTGTAGCATTGTTTAAATTTTGATTTAATCCGAGAACAATAAAACGTTTGTATTTAATAGTATAACCAGATTGCAAGTCGCTTCCGTGTGCAGTCCAATTATCTATAAAGACATTAAGTTTCGATTTTATTTCTTCAAGTTCCTGTTCGGTAAATGAGCGGTTTGCTTGATAGATCCAAACTCGTGATTCTTCCGGTAATGTATTGAAATCTACTAGCATTAAGTTAAGTTATAAATCTTGAGCATTAGCAATTAATTCTGCAATGTCCATAACGGCTACATCACTTTCTTTTTCTTTGGCTTTAATACCATCAGTCATCATGGTATTACAAAATGGGCAACCTGCGGCTATTATTTCAGGTTTTACATCAAGAGCTTGCTCTGTGCGCTCAACATTTACATCTTTATCACCTTTTTCGGGTTCTTTGAACATTTGCGCACCTCCTGCCCCACAGCATAAACCATTTCGTTTACAATTTTTCATTTCAACTAATTCCGCTTCTAATTTCTGAATTAACTCACGTGGTGCTTCATAAACATTATTAGCACGCCCTAAGTAACAAGGGTCATGAAAAGTAATACGTTTACCTTTATATTTTCCACCTTCAATTGTTAAACGACCTTCATTAAGTAATGTTTTTAGAAATTGTGTGTGGTGCATTACCTCATAATTTCCTCCTAATTCTGGATATTCATTTTTTATAGTATTAAAACAATGTGGACAAGCAGTTACTATTTTCTTGACTTCGTAAGCGTTAAGCACCTCTATATTAGTTACGGCTTGCATTTGAAATAAAAACTCGTTACCTGAACGTTTTGCTGGATCGCCGGTACAGCTTTCTTCTGTCCCTAACACAGCAAATTCAACATTAGCTTCGTTTAATAGTTTTACGAATGCTTTTGTGATTTTTTTAGCTCTATCATCAAAACTTCCAGCGCAACCAACCCAAAATAACACTTCAGGTTGTTTTCCTTGTGCCGTATATTCCGCCATTGTTGGTACTTTTAGTAATTCGCTCATTTTATCGAGTTTGTTTTTATGCGTTAGGGATTGAGGCTTTGTTGGAGCTCTCCCGATTTTTTTATCGGGAAGCGACTGCCGAAAGCCTGACCCTTTTTGGGTAACGCCCTAATTATTTAATTATTCGTTTTTCCAATTTAATCTATCCATTTGATTGTAAGGCCATGGAGCACCGTTGTTTTCAATATTCGTCATCATGTTATTTAATTCAACAGGAGCAGCCGATTGTTCCATAACTAAATAACGACGCATTTCCAGAATGATTGATAACGGATCGATACTGACCGGACAAGCTTCAACACAGGCGTTGCAGGACGTGCAGGCCCACAATTCTTCTCGAGTTATATAATTATCTAATAACTGTTTTCCATCGTCTTTAAATTCACCTTTATTAGCATCAATGTTTTTACCTACTTCCTCGAGTCGATCTCTAGTATCCATCATTATTTTTCGAGGCGACAACTTTTTTCCTGTTTGATTTGCAGGACATTCGCTTGTACAACGACCACATTCTGTACACGTATACGCGTTTAACAAACTAACCCAATTTAAATCCTGAACATCACTTGCTCCAAATTTAGCAGGCATTTGACCTTCTGTCCCTTCGGGAGGTGCAGCAAATGGATCGATATTTGGATCCATCATCATTTTAACTTCTTTTGTAACTGCTTCGAGATTATTGAACTGTCCTTTAGGTGTTAACTTTCCATAATAAGTATTTGGAAAAGCCAATAAAATATGCAGGTGTTTTGAAAAGTATAAATAATTTAAAAATATTAAAATACCAACTATATGCATCCACCATGCAGCTCTTTCAATTAAATGTATTGTGCTTTCAGAAAATCCAGAAAATATTGGTGCTATATATTGACTAATAACATTTCCTGAATTCATGTTTTGAAAAGGAACATCGGTTGCATTCATTATTAAAAACAACATCATTAAAACCATTTCGAAATATAAAATGTAATTGGCATCATTTTTTGGCCAACTAGTCATTTCGTTTTTCCAGAAACGATTTAGCTTTATTATATTTCTTCGAATCCAAAATAAAATTACAGATACAAATACTAAAACTGCTAATATCTCAAAAGAACCAATTAATACGCCGTAAGCAGAACCTATTGAAGAAAACACACGATGTGTGCCAAATAAACCGTCAATAACTATTTCTAAAACTTCGATGTTTATAATAATAAAGCCAACATAAACAATTACATGTAGAAGCCCAGCAATTGGACGGCGCACCATTTTACTTTGCCCCAGTGCAATCAAAGCCATATTTTTCCAACGTTGTGGTTTATTATCACTAAGGTCAACAGCGGTACCTAACTTTATATTTCGTATTAGTTTTTTAACATTTTTTGCAAAATAACCTATACCAATAATCAAAATGATTGCAAAAATCAGATTAGCTACGTAGTTCATTTTTTACGGGTTTAATTTTGTTCTTTTATTTCGTTACCCTCGGCATCGTATTGTTTAGCTTTTTTGCCAAATAACGAAAAATGAACGTATCGCTTAGGGTTTAATTTCATATCCTCTAGAAGTTGCTCCATCTGTAAAGTTGCCCCTTCTAAATTATTGTACAATCCATCATCATTTAATAATTTACCCATTGAGCCTTCCCCATTTTCTATATTAGCCAAAATGCTATTAAAATTCTGAATAGTTGATTCTAAATTCCTCATGGTTTGACCAACATTGGCCATAGCTAGCGAATCAGAGACTTTTGATAAATTTGATGATATATTATCCACATTTGTTAATGTGCTGTTCAACTTTTCTTTATTACTTTCAACTAAAGTATTTAAAGATGCAGAGGTTTCTTTGAAGTTTTGAATAACATCATTTAATCCAGCGATACTGGATTTAAGATTTGCTTTAGTTTTTTCATCAAAAACCGCATTTATATTAGTAAGTAAACCATCCGCACTTACCATCATCACTTCAATTTTTTCTTGTAAAGGTGTAAGTCTTTGATTTACTAATTCAGTTAAGCCCGCTTTAACACCACCTTGCAGATAATCATTGTCTTTTGCTATTTCTGCATCATCAAAAGCTGGAATTATTGCAATGGCTTTACCGCCAATCAATCCTGTTTCATAGAGTTGAGCTCTACTGTTTTTAGAAAACTCAAAATCGCTATTCACTAAAAGTTTTACTAATAGTTTTCCCGAGCCATCTCCTTTAAAACCAATATCTACAACTTTACCAACCTGCATTCCATTTATAGTTACAGGTGTAGAATTAGCTAATCCTTCAACATTTGAATATTCTGTAAAAAATGTTCGCGAAGAATCTAGTAAATTTTGCCCTTTAAGATAATTAAATCCAAAAATAAATAGGACTATTCCTGATAATACGAGCACTCCAATTTTAACTTCTTTTGATATTTTCAAAATAAATAGGTTTGAAAAACAAATTTAATATAAATTTAAAAAGAACTGGTCTAATTAGCTGTTGATTTTAAAGCATCAATTAAAGCAATTTTTTTATCGTCTTTAAAAGCTACTACAAAACTTGAGGAATAGCCCTTTTTTCGAGCTTCTGCCTCAAGAATTTTTATATCTTCATAATTGGAAGAGCTACCGTAAAAATACTTGTATAAATTACCTTCTTTTAATCTGGAAATACTTTCTAATCCCTTAAAATTATATGGTTTTGGATCTAGCGCTTTTGAGCTCGCTGCGATTTGTACTTTAAATAAAATGTCTTTATTATAATCATTAGTTTTATCACTTGATTCAACTACAGTGTAATTATCAACATTTCGATCAATAGATTTTTTATATTCTAATACCGCGTTTACTATGGAGGCAGACACTTCCTGCTGTCCTTTTCTAGAATTTAAATAAGCGCCTTCTTTTTTGTATGTTAAAAAACCCAGTTCTACTAACACACTTGGCATAACAGTTTGATGCAATACTATAAATCCTGCTTGTTTAACGCCTCTGTTTTTACGTTTTAAAACATTTGTGAATTTGTTTTGAATGAGGCTAGCTAGCATAATACTTTGATCTAAATATTCTTCTTGACTTAAAAGAATGCTCATTACAGATTCTGGCGAATTCGGATCAAAACCTGCATAATTTTTTTCATAATCATCTTCAAGATAAATAACCGAGTTTTCCTTTTTTGCAACTTCAAAATTTGTTTTGTTACTATTAGTACCTAAAACAAAAGTTTCGGTGCCATGTGCACTTGAGTTATGAGAATTACAATGTACCGATACAAATAAATCGGCATTTGCTTTGTTAGCTATTTTACCTCTTACGAATAAATCAATAAATACATCGTTTTTCCGAGTATAAATCACTTCTATGTTAGGATTCTTTTCTAGTTCCTTTCCAACTGCTAAAACTACTTTTAATGCAATATCTTTTTCTTTATAACCGTTGCCCAGGTTTCCTGGATCCTTACCTCCATGACCAGCATCTAAAACAACTACAAATTTTTTAGATTGTGTATCATTATTAAAAATAGAAAAAGAAGAACATGTTAATACTATTATAACGCATACGAAAAGGAACAACCCGTTCGTTTTCATGGAATAATTATTATTGTTTTTTAATAATCGCATAGAATTTTAATAAAGCATCGTTTTTATGAAAATTTATAAATACAAGTATTTTATGAGGGTAAAACGAATGAAAAGTTGGCTTTATTACCCTTTAAAATTTAATAGAATTTTAAATTTGAACTTTTAATCGAATATTAAATCAATCCCAAAAAAATATATGTAATTTTGGCTTTTCAAAAACCGAGCCATACTTTTACAAAAATACATTTAAAAGCGTTGCGTACAAACAACTTTAAAATACTTTTTGCACTAAGTTTTACAGTGTTTATTAACATGTTTAGCTTAGCTCAAGATATTCCAGAAAAAGGAAAACCTATCGGCCTAAAAGAGAAAGATGTTGCAATAATTAAAACAGATAGTCTAATAACTAAAGAAGTATCTGAAAAAAACCAAGACTCTATTCGTCAAGATTCTGTTAAATCAAAAAAAGATCTTTTAGAGTATATCGTAAAATACCACGCTGCAGATTATACACGGTTTAGCCAAAAAAACCAGAAGTTATATTTATATAACGATGCCAAAATTGATTATGGTGATATGAATATTACTGCAGGTAATATCATTATTGATTATAATAAAAATACTGTATATGCCAAAGGTATTACAGATTCTATTGAAGGTTATACACAAAAACCTGTTTTTACTCAAGGTAGCAATGTGGTTGAACCAGATTCAATTGTATTTAATACAGAAAGCCAAAAAGCACTTATTTATAATTCTAAAACAGAGCAAGGTGAAGGCACCGTAATTGCTTCAATAACTAAAAAAGAAAATGATTCCGTTTATTTTTTAAAGGATGCCAAATATACTACTGCAGAGAATCTTGAAGACCCCGAGTATTATATAAAACTTAGAAAAGCAAAAATTGTTCCTGGTAAAAAAATTGTGACAGGCTTAGCTAATTTATTTATTTATGATGTACCAACACCTCTTGGTTTACCATTTGGCTTTTTTCCTCAAAGTGAAAAACAAACATCGGGTGTCATTATTCCTTCATTTGGTGAACAAAACAACCGTGGATATTTTTTACAGAATGGTGGCTACTATTTTGCAATAAGTGATTATGTAGATTTGGCTGTATTGGGCGATTATTATACTAATGGAAGTTACGGGACTAGATTAGAAAGTACTTATGCAAAAAGGTACAGATTTAGAGGAAACGTAGGGTTTCGTTACGAAAATTTAATAACTAGCGAACGTGGCTTTCCAGATTATGCAAGAAATACAATTTATAATTTACGCTGGTCGCATAGTCAAGATACTAAAGCAAATCCCAGTTCGCGTTTTTCAGCATCAGTTAACTTAGGTAGTAGTACGTATTATCGTAATTCTGTTAATCAAGTTAATTCTGGTGCATTTTTAAATAATACATTGTCGTCTTCGGTTTCTTATTCTAAAACATTTGAGGGAGAGCCGTCTGTTAATTATAGCTTAACTGCAACTCATTCTCAAAACACGAATACCGAAACTATAAATATGACACTACCAACTTTTCAAGGTAGTGTTGGACGAATGTATCCGTTTGCATCTAAAGAGGGTTCAAAAAAAGGAATCATTCAAAATGTTAATCTGCAATATAATATTCGTGGAGAAAATAGAATTCAAACTACAGATTCTTTATTCTTCAAAAAGGAAATGTTTGATGAAGCAAAATCCGGTTTTCAACACACCATTCCTTTAAGTACCAATTTTAAAGTGTTTAAATATTTTAGTATGAGTGCAAGCTCAAGCTTTAATGAGGTTTGGACATTTAAAACTATAGAAAAGTATTATGATCCAATTGAGGGTCAAACAGTAAGTGAAACTATAAACGGATTCGATTCTTTTAGAACCTACAATTTTAGTACTAGCATTGGTACCACAATTTACGGTATGTTTAATTTTGAAAAAGAAGGAAAAACTCCTAAAATTCAGAAAATTAGGCACGTAATGCGTCCTTCGATTAGCTATAATATGAACCCCGCATTTGATAAGTATTATGATACGTATGAGGTGATAAGCGCTGACGGAACAACTACTAGTGACGTAGAGTACACAAGATTTGAGGAAGGCATCTTCGGTAGGCCTAACAATAATTTTTCCAGTTCTATGGGCATCTCATTATCTAATAACTTTGAGGCTAAAGTAAAAGAGAAAGATAGTACGGTGACAGAACCAAAAAAAATCATTTTATTAAACAATCTAAATTTTTCAACTTCTTATAATTTTGCCGGTGATTCATTACAATGGAGCCCCGTTAGAATGAGTGGTGGTACACAATTATTTAAAAATAAAATGAGCATTAACTTTGGTGCCACTTTAGATCCATATGCCCTTGACAGCAACAATAACCGTATCGACCAATTTAATGTAGATAATGGTGGAAGCTTGTTCAGGTTAACGAGTGCTAATCTAACAGCGAGTTGGTCAATTTCAAGCAAAAGAGGAGATACCAAGGACAAAGACAAAAAAAGCGGGATAGACGAAAACGTAAGAAGTGGTGGGCGTGATGATGATTTATTTGGAGTATCCCAAGATTTTGCAAATCAACAAATAAGAGACGATAAAAAAGATAAAGACGAAGTGCCAAGTGAATTTTACAATTATAAAATACCTTGGAATTTAAGACTTGCATATGCCGTAAATTATTCGAATTCTCGTCGTCAAAATGAAATCTCTTCACATTCTCTTATGTTTTCAGGTGATATTGAATTATCTAAAAAATGGTCTGTAGGGGCCTCATCGGGGTATGATTTAAAAAATGCAGGCTTTACCTATACACAGCTTAGGTTTGAACGTGATTTGTTAAGTTGGCGGATGAATTTTAGTTGGATTCCTTTCAGTACTAGAGCTTCTTGGAATTTCTTTATTGGCATAAAATCTAATATTTTAAAAGATTTAAAATACGAGAAACGCAATCAACCAGATATTCAATTATAAACTTTCATTCTTACAATAAAAATCAAATAATGAAAACAATAATTAAAACGGGAAACGCACCAGCTCCAATTGGACCATACAACCAAGCTGTTTTAAGTGGCAATACACTGTATACTTCAGGGCAAATAGCAATGAATCCAAAATCTATGGAGCTAATTGTCGATGACATTAAAAGTGAAACTGAACAAGTAATGAAAAACTTAGAAGCAGTTTTGGAAGCGGCCAATATGACTTTTGATCATGTTATTAAAACTTCAATTTTCATTAGTAACATGAACGATTTTAGTTTAATTAATCAAGTTTACGGAAGCTATTTTGACGAAGCGACAGCTCCTGCTCGTGAAACCGTTCAAGTAGCCAAATTGCCTAAAAATGTTAATGTTGAAATTAGTATGATTGCCGTTAAATAAAAGCTTTTTATTTAAGCGGAGGTTTGTTCGTTAGAATGTTTAATTAACAACTCTTTTAGCTTTGCTACTTCAATAGGTTTGGCTAAAAAATCATCAATTCCAGCAAGTTTTGCTTTTGATATATCTTCCTCAAAAGCACTCGCAGAAACCGCAATAATTGGTGTGTTATTTACTAAATATTTATCTGTTTCTTTTATAAATTTAGTGGCTTCATAACCATCCATATCTGGCATGTATATGTCCATAAAAATTAAATCAAAATCTAATATCTTATATAAATCAACAGCCTCTAATCCGTTTTTTGCAAAAGTACATTGAGCTCCTTGCCTCTCTAGTAAAAATTTGATAACTTTTTGATTTAATCTATTATCTTCAGCGACTAAAACATTAAACTTATCCAATAAAACTGGGCTAAAAACTTCTTCGGGTGTTCTTAAATTTAGTGTCTTTTTTAATTGTAAGCTAAAATAAAAGGTAGATCCTTCATTTTCTTTACTTTCTAACTTTAGTTCGCCTCCCATGTGCTCTACCAATTGATGAGAGATAGATAGCCCAATTCCGCCACCTCTATAATCCTGCATCATTGATTTTGTATAGGATTTAACGGAATTACTAAAAATATTATTAACTTCTTCTTGTCGCATTCCAATGCCGGTATCTTTTATATAAAACGTAATAATTTGTTCATCATCAATACCCACAGTTTGGTCTACTATTATTGATATTTTACCATAATTTGTAAATTTTATAGCATTGTTAATTAAATTTATCAATACTTGTTGAATTTTAGCTGAATCACCTAAAACTAAAAAATTATCTTTTTGCTCCTGTAAAAATTTGTATTCAAACTCAAGCCCTTTTTCCCATGCCTGATATTCAAAAACCTTTAAAAGTCTTGATAGTTCAGACTTTAAGTCCATAGCCAATAAATTCAAGGTTAAATTACCGGCATCAACTTCAGCATTACTTGTAACCAGACTAACTAGTTGTAGCAAGTGTTTCGATGAGTATTCTGCTATTTCTACTTGTGCTTCTTGGTCACTATCTAAATCAGTTTGCTTTAACATATTAAGCATACCTAATACAGTATTTAAAGGTGTACGAACTTCATAACTCATATTAGCTAAATAAATAGATTTATGGTCGGCAAGTTCTTCTGCTTCTTCCAAATTAGCTTTAAGCTCGTCAATTCGCGATTTTAAATTATTTTTAATCACTTCATTTTTTAACAGATTCTTTAAAAAATATTGCAACGCAAAAACTTGAATTATGGCTAGAGAAAATAGAAAAATAGCAGCACTTTGGATATAAATTATTTTTTCAAGAAATAATATTCCAATAATTAAAATGGCCCCAATTGACATAAAAATAAAAAACGATAATTTCTTTTTTATTTTTATTGACTTTAAAGACTTTGGGAGAAAATTCATTTAAAAGTACATTTCAACAAACTTATCTATAAATATACTAAATAACAAAAGTAATACTGGTATTTATATTATATTATATGATCGTTATAACTAAATATAAAAATTAAAAATGATGAACATTTTAAGTATTTATTAAATAACAGATAGATGGATAGAAAATGACTTAAAACTAGAATCAATGATATGAAGATTCACTATAGAACATTTCATTCTAAAAACTAAATCTCAAGTAAAATCAGAAATAAAAGTTTATAAATTTTTAGTATGAAAAGCTACTAAACCTTCTATTGGTCTACGCTCTACATTGCCGACAACAAATCCCATTTCTTGGGCTACTTGTTTAATTTGATCTTGGGAGAAAAATGCTATTGATCCTGCAAAGTGAACCGGAACTGTTTTAAGTTCTTCCTTGTATTGCATTACGTAATTTTTCACAAATGTTCTTATCCCATTTTTGATTAAGTCCAATATATAATCAGAATCTTTATTTAAAAACATAAACTCAGCGAAGTTTGCTAAATATGCATTCGGGTTTGGTTGTTTATAAATATTATATTTAATGTAATCTGCTTCCAAATTATATTTGCTGCCAAATGCTACCTTAATATTCTCTGGCATAAGGTTAAAATAATAATCTCTTATTAATTGTTTACCAAAATAGTTTCCAGAGGCATCATCCATTAAAATATAGCCTAAAGATTGAACACGTTGGTGCAATTTTTTACCATCATAATAGCTACAGTTCGATCCTGTTCCCAAAATACAAACTACTGCAGCTTCATCTACTCGACTAATCGTACCATAAACTGCAGCCATAGTGTCTTCGTCAACCTTAATAATAGCATTTACAAATATCTCTCTTAAAACATTGTAAACTAACTCTTTTCCTTGCTCTGTACCGCAACCAGCACCATAAAAGTACACATGAGTAACAATGTTTTTATGAGCATTTAAATCTTCATTCTTTTTAATTGTTTTTTTTAGTTTTTTCTCAGATAAAATTTCAGGGTTAAGCCCTTTCGTCCTTAACTTTTCCAGAAGCTGTTTACCATTACTATCTACAGCAATCCAATCAGATTTTGTAGAACCACTATCAACAATTAAAATCATGCGTTTAAAGATAAAAACTCCACAGATCTTATAATATTAGTGCAAAAGCGCTGTGGAGTTGTTAATTTTTATTTTAAAGAACCAATACGTTGAGCTAAATCAACTAATTTAGTTGAATAACCAAACTCATTGTCATACCAAGATACTAATTTTACGAAGTTATCATTTAATGCCATACTTGCGTTAGCATCGAATGTACTTGTTTTTGGTTCAGATACAAAATCTTGCGACACAACACCTTCTTCAGTATAACCTAAAACACCATTCATTTCACCTTCAGATGCATCTTTTAAAGCTTTTTTCACTTCATCCCAAGATGCGCTTTTTTCTAAACGGCAAGTTAAATCTACTACAGATACATCAACAGTAGGGATTCTAAAAGCCATACCAGTTAATTTTCCGTTTAATGCTGGAATTACTTTTCCAACTGCTTTAGCTGCTCCTGTTGAAGCTGGTACTATGTTATTTAAAGAAGCACGACCTAATCTGTAATCTTTTCTTGATACACCATCAACGGTTGATTGTGTAGCTGTAGCAGCGTGAACTGTAGTCATTAATCCTTCAACAATTCCAAATTTATCATTAATAACTTTAGCTAATGGCGCTAAACAGTTGGTTGTACAAGATGCATTAGATACAATTGTATGCGCAGCAGTAATTTCTTTATCGTTAACACCCATAACAAACATTGGTGCATCAGCAGACGGTGCAGATATTGCAACCTTTTTAGCTCCTGCAGTAATATGTTTTTGAGCTCCTTCTAAATTTGTGAAAATACCTGTACAATCTAAAACAACTTCTGCTCCAACAGCATCCCATTTTAAATCTTCTGGGTTACGTTCTGCTGTTACTCTAATCTCGTTTCCGTTTACTATTAAATTTCCATCTTTTGTAGAAATAGTTCCATCAAACTGTCCGTGAACAGAATCAAATTTTAATAAGTAAGCCAAATGATCTACATCTAATAAATCATTTATTCCTACTACTTCAATATCATTTGGTCTAGAAGCTGCTACTCTAAAAGCAATTCTACCTATTCTACCAAATCCGTTAATTCCAATTTTTAATTTTGACATAATCTTGTTTATAAATGTTAAGTGCTCATAATATCTGAAACACGCAATAATTCTAAATTTATTTTTGATTTACCTTTTATGGCGTTATCCAAAGGTGTTAATTCCATTTTTCCGCTAATTAATCCTACCATATAATTAGTTTTCCCTTCTAGCATTGATTCCACGGCTTTTACACCCATTCTGCTGGCTAAAACACGATCAAAACATGATGGAGACCCACCACGTTGCATATGCCCTAGAACCGAGACTCTTACATCATATCCTTCCATGTTTTCATCAATATAATCTTTAAGTTGAAAAATATTTTTACCTATTTTATCCCCTTCAGCAACAATTACAATACTTGAGGTTTTGCCTGATTTTTTACTTCGATTTAAAGAATCCACAAGTCTATCTAGTCCTAAATCTTCTTCAGGTATTAGTATTTCTTCAGCTCCACCGGCTATTCCAGCATTTAGTGCAATATGGCCAACATCGCGCCCCATAACTTCAATAAAAAATAATCTATTATGAGAACTTGCAGTATCGCGAATTTTATCAATAGCATCAACAACTGTATTAAGCGCTGTATCGAAACCTAAAGTGTGTGACGTACCTACAATATCATTATCTATTGTACCAGGAATACCCATAACTGGAAAGCCAAACTCTTGATTAAAAATAAGCGCTCCAGTAAATGATCCATCACCACCAACCACAACTAATCCATCAATATTGGCTTTAATTAAGCTATCAAAAGCTTTTTGTCTTCCTTCTTTAGTTCTAAACTCTTTTGAACGGGCGGTTTTTAGTATGGTTCCTCCTTTGTTGATTATCCCTTTCACGCTACGCGCGTCCATTTCTTTAAAGTCTCCATCAATCAATCCTTCATAACCTCGATATACTCCAACACATTCTATTTTGTGATAAGCACAGGTTCTAACTACGGAACGAATGGCTGCATTCATACCTGGAGAATCTCCTCCAGAAGTTAAAACAGCTAGTTTTTTTATTGTTTTTGGCATTAAGTATTATAATTTATAAGGTAAAATTACTAAACAAATTGCAAATAACTATACCATTTATACTAATTTATGATAGAATTAAAACTATAACGTTTTAGTTAATAAGAAACATTATTTTAGCTTATTGCAAGTTATTTTGAAGGGTATTTTACCAAGTCTATTTAATAGAAATATATTCTGGTAAGGCCGTTGACTTGGGCTTTTTTAATTCTGGATTCTCTTCTATACTTTCACCTGTGTTTGCTGATTTTTTAAAGAGTTTTTGAAGAAGTTCTTTAAACGTATCAAAATCCACATTATAAGAAAGGCCAACTCCTTGTGTATATCCAATAGCTTCACCAAAATTTCGAATACTATTTTCTCTATTGAATACTTTTGCGGTTAGTGTACCTTCTTCATTTAAAAGAAAATCTATCTCAACATCGCCAGCGATTACAGTTTGAGTTTCACCTCCAACAGGAACACCAACTTTACCATTTATAAGTACGCGATCGCTAATTTGTGTTTGAAGTGTAACTCCAACTCTATTATCCGTTTGATAATCGGCTCTATTTTGACCTGCTTCAAAATACGGGTTCATGTTAAATTTCCCGTCTTCCGAACTAAATATTCCTCCAATAATTCCATTTAATCGTTCTGCTATTGTACCAGAAAAATTGACTTCGTTTAAACCTCTGGAAAATGAACCAGTAGATATTAAATACAACGCTTGATTTTGTTTATCCTCGTCTGATTCCAGCCTATACTGCAACTCTGATTTTATCGTAGAACTTACATTCGGAAATTCAAAATTAAATTCGGGATTGGGTTGTTCTAAATTGCCAGTTAAGGCAATATTTAATTCAACAGGAATACTTCTATTAATAGGATTATCCAGCAATGGAGATGGATTTGCTTGTGTTTTATAAATGGCGAGCATATCTATTTGAGCATCTAATGGATCACCTTCCCACGCAATAGTTCCACCGGGTTGAACAGTAAATTGTTTTTGAATAATACCACCATAAGCAAAATTATAAACACCTTCAAATACCGCAAAATCCCCCCACATATCAAACTTCCCATTCGTGTTTATCTCCACCAATAAACCTCCTATTCCGCGCCCTTTTAATGAATGACCTGTGTTTTTATCAATTATAATTTCAACTTCAGCATCCTCTGTAACGTCTAAATCAAAATCAAGTTCCAATCCTTTTATTTCATTAAAAACAACCTCCACGCCTTTTTTTCTTGCTTCTTTTTCTTCTTTGCTTATAAAATGAATAAATGAATTATCACCAAAAGACTCTGCATCGTTTAAAGGAATTTTAAACACCGTACCATTTTTAGTTTCACCGACGACGTTTATAACTAATTCGTCTGTAGGTCCAAAAATGGTTGCTCTACCTCCAATAAAACCGGTGCCGTAGTATAAAGATTCTTCTGTTTCTTTGGTGTCTAAAATTAATAATCGGGAAGTTGAAATATTCAAATCCAAATCCCAATTAGAAAAATTTACATGATTTAAAGCACCATTTAACTGACCTTTAGAATTATATTTAGTATCAGTTAATCTTATACTATTGAATATAAAACTTTGGTTTTTTAACGTAACTAAAGCTTTATCGTTAAAATCATAGTCTACATTTAGATACGGAATACCCAAACCAGAATCATTCAATTCCAGGTTTCCATTAATATTTGGCAATCTTAAATCACCAACAACCGTAACGCCACCGGTGACATCTCCTCGAATATTAGTTAAAACGCCATCTAATAAAGGGTTTAAAGGGAATAAATTAAATTTATTAAAATCCAATAGTACATCAATTGTTGATGATCTTCCTGCTACATAAATATCCCCTTTCGCAGAAAATGATTTGGCATCATCGTTTTTGATAGTGGCATTTACTTTATAATTAGTAAGTGATTCGTTTCCGGTTATTGTCGCATCAAATGATCCTAATAAATAATCATTAACCTTTAAATCATCAATAATCAAACTAGAATTAGGTAGATAACTTCCATTTTTCTGAAGAATATCGAGCTTACCATTTACATTTCCCGCTAACGATAAACTATCAATATCGGGCGTTATTTTCGATAAATCAACATCTTTAAAACTTAGTTTTATATCTTTTTGAGTTGAATCTTTTAAGAATCCTGAAAGTTTAATTTCCTCATTATTATGATTAATTTTAAACTTATCAATGTTGAAATTTGTTAGTTTTTTATTGAAGGTGATTTTATGAAAATTATCTTGATTTTCATTTATATTCCATTTATTGTTTTTTATGGTAACATCGGACTGTTTAAAGCCTACTACAGACTCGTTTTGGTCGTTAATTGTATGATAGAAACTTAAGTTATAAACATCGGTATTTCGTTTCCCGCCATTAAATTCTGAACGCATAAATAATGTGTCGTTTACTGTTACATTAATTAAATTGAATTTTGAAACATCGTAATATTTCGTGTTTAAACTATCAATTTCAATGTAAGTATTAAATACAGGATTTTTATTATCAACTTGAAGTTCGATATTATTTGCGAAATAATCTAATAATTTAATTTTAGGTGATTTAAATGTTAACCTAAAATTCTGTTCGTTACTTTCAACTCTTCCACGGATGTAAGTGTTTTTACCAAGTTCGATTGTAGGATAAAAAACTTCAACAATTTTATTATAAATTTTGAAATTAAAATCTATACTTTGATTGGTTTTTACTTTGTAAGGTATATAATTAGTATAAATATAGCCTATAGAATTTTGAAATAACTTAGGTACATCCTTGAATAAAAACTGACCTTTTAATTCGCCTTCTATAATGTCAGGTGAGTTAAATTCAACATATCGCATATTACCCTCAAATCTAGAAGATATATCAAATTTATCAAAGTAATACGTGTCATTTTCATTCTTATAAACCGTGTTTTTAAATTCTATTTTCCCTACAGCATCATCAAAACTACTACTATTCATATTCATTTTAACGTTACTACTAAACATTGAAATGCTATCTTTTTTTACAAAATTTAAAGTGTTTAAATTGGCATATTCCACATCAGCTTCAAAATCATACTTTTTTATATCTTCTGAAAAATCAACTAATCCACTAAAATTAAGTTTTAAATTTCTATCATTTACTATTAGATTCCCATCAAAAATTCTGTTTTTTATGGTTCCAGCCACTTTAGTTTCCAGATATTTATAACCGTTATATTCAATTTGAAAAATATTCCCTTTTACTTGAGTGTCAATTTTTTTGGCTGTAAACCCTTGTCCATCAACATCAAAATTTAGAGACGCAATTCCTACCAAGGGATCATTTAAAAAAATGCCAAAATCAAAATCTTCAAAAACCACATTTCCTTTATATGCTGCATTATCAATGTCGTTGATTTTATTTATTTCTAAATTAGAATCTACAAAACCTAAGTCGGTATCTATTTTAATATCTGCGATTACTTTTGAAGATGTTACTTGCGAATTTCCAACAATAGTGAATTTCCCTAGTCTGTCAAACGAAGTCGGTATCGCTTCCCCAAGTACGTTAGGCAATAACGCTTTTAAATCTTTATAAGTTGATGACAAATCACTAAAATTACCATTCATATAGAAATTATCAGTCTCCTTATTAAATAAGTTTTTAAAGTTAATATTACCATAAACTCGAGTTCGAGTACTTGTGTTTAATTTAAGGTTATTAGCTTGTAAATCGTTTAATACACCTGTTAGATTAACACTAAATTTGGCCGATTGATTTACACCAAATTCATTATAAAAAGTATTAAGTTCATTTAAAAAAACATTTGATTCTTTAAAATTGGCTTTTACTTGAACTTTATCTGTAAAATATTGTAAATCTTCTCTATGGTATGAAAATTTTAAATCGCCTTTTAATACGGAATTAGGCGTTTTAATTTGAAGATTTTCAAAAGTCATATCTGTTAAAGTATAACTAAAATTAGCCATCAAATTTTTCACTTCTACTCCTCTACTATCTTTAAATGCTAAGGTGTTTATTCGCGTACTTACATCGCTACCATTAATTAAAAAGTCGGTTGCATTTATATTTAAATCTTCAAAATGAAGCACTTTTGTAGTTTCTCTGTTTTCATCAGATAATTTAAAGACACTATTGTAAATGGAAACATCGCTGGAAGATAAAAGAAAACTACTTTTTTCCGTTCGTGGGTTATCGTCTTCAAATTTATTTACAAAAACATCTAAATTTGTATCTGTCTCACCTTCATATGTTTTAATATTAAAAAAAAGGTTTTCAATATCTATATCTCCAAAATTTAAATTACCGTTTATTATATTTCTAAAACTTAAAATAGACGTATTCAATTCTGCTATACTTATTAGCGTGTCTTTTTTATAATCTTCAATATATATTTCCTTTATTTCAACATCGCTATTGAATTGTAAACTAACTCTATTAATATTAATGTTAGTTTTAAACTCTTCGTTTAATTTTTTTGTGGCGAATTTTCCAAGTTTGGTTTGAACAGCGGGCACGGAAAGTATTAACACCAAAATGATGAATAACATAAGTAGAATGCCTACTATTTTATATAGTATTTTTAGAAATTTTTTGATATGCCTAAAGTTATAACTTTATTAAGAATAAACTACTTTTGTAATTACGAGTAAAAATAACAATAGAGACGTTTATTCGTTATCAAAATTAACAATTATTATGCCTAATTTTTATTAATGACTTCACAAAATATTTATATTCTTGGAATTGAGTCTTCCTGCGATGATACAGCGGCTTCTGTAATACATAATGGGCGCATTTTAAGCAATGTTATAGCTAGCCAAAAAATACATGAAGAATTTGGTGGCGTAGTACCAGAATTAGCGTCTAGAGCTCATCAACAAAACATTGTTCCTGTTGTGCATCAAGCACTAAAAAAAGCAAATATATCTAAAGAACAACTTAATGCTATTGCTTTTACGCGGGGTCCTGGTTTAATGGGAAGTCTTTTGGTTGGAACATCCTTTGCCAAATCGTTAGCTTACGGATTAAATATTCCGTTAATAGATGTAAATCACATGCAAGGGCATATTTTGGCCCATTTTATTGATGAGGATGGATTTGAAAAACCCCCGTTTCCGTTTTTAGCTATGACTATTTCTGGTGGGCATACACAAATTGTTAGAGTGAATAACTATTTTGATATGAATGTTATTGGTGAAACCATTGATGATGCTGTTGGTGAAGCCTTTGATAAGAGTGGAAAAATTTTAGGCCTTGGTTATCCAGCGGGCCCAGAAATTGATAAACGTGCAAAACTGGGAAACCCAAAAGCTTTTAAATTTACTAAACCAAAAGTTGATGGTTTAAATTTTAGCTTTTCAGGTTTTAAAACAGCTGTTTTGTATTTTATTCAACGCGAGGTAAAAACTAATCCAAATTTTATTATAGAAAACATTAATGATATTTGTGCATCTATTCAATACACAATTATTAATATTTTAATTGATAAATTAAAAATGGCTTCAAAACAAACGGGAATAAAGCACATAGCCATTGGAGGTGGTGTTTCTGCAAACTCTGGAATTAGACAAGCTTTAAAAGATGGTGAACAAAAATTTGGTTGGACAACATATATACCCAAGTTTGAATTCACTACCGATAACGCAGCAATGATAGCAATTGTTGGATATTTGAAATTTTTGGAAGGCAATTTTGCTAATCAGAATGTTGTGGCTTCTGCTCGATTAAAAATTTAATTTGAATCTAAATAAAATTCTTATTTATTTTTATTTTTTAGCCAATCGTTAATTTTTACCTTCTTTTATATTTTATTTGTTATTAACTTACATTCAGGCACTTTATGTTACTGCAAAATGTTATTTAATAAGTTATAAACAGCACATTCTTTAAAACTTATTATTTCAACATCGATAGGTCTCAACATTAGGCTTAAATTTGAT
The DNA here is from genome assembly GCF_013001275.1 of Flaviramulus sp. GTDB lineage: Bacteria > Bacteroidota > Bacteroidia > Flavobacteriales > Flavobacteriaceae > JABDMV01. The sequence continues at coordinate 23,007 of NZ_JABDMV010000103.1, read as the reverse complement.
ATTGAATTTAAAACCTACAATATGTTTAAAAACTTACTTATTCTATTTTTTATTAGCATAACACCATTTTTATCCGCTCAAACTTCGGTAATAGAAGAGCTTCAAATCCTCGAAACACCAGAACAAGTTGAAAGCTATTTAGAAATTAAAAACTCCAAAAAAAGTAACCTAATAACCTTTAATGAAGAAATGCATAAAACCATTCTAGCAAAGGAACTCTTTAAGTTGAATGTTGGGGGAACAAAAGTTAATGAGAATGAGTTTGACAAAACATTTTATAAAGTAATTCAAAAAACGGAGAACACATACCATAGAGTTGCTTACATTTATTTAGATGGATCAAAATATAATATAAACGATATCAATATCATTAGAGAAAAAATTATAAAAAAATATCATAATGGTGTGCCATTTAACATTTTAGCAAAACAGTATTCCATGGATGAAAATGCTAATAAAGGTGGCGATTTAGGTTGGTTTCAAAAAGGGAAAATGCAATCTGATTTTGAGAGTGAAGCCCTTAATGAAGTTCATGAACTAAATGATATTTTCAATATTGATATTCCATCTGAAAACTTGTATTATGTCGTTTTAAAAACGCATGAACCAAAAAATATTTCAGAAATAGAAGTTTTAAAAATTGTTGAAGCAAAAAATTAATGCAACTTTTTTATAGTCAAGATATTACAGAAAGTAGCGAGCATTTCACTTTTGAAAGAGAAGAGAGTAAACACATTGTAAAAGTGTTACGCAAAAATGTTGGTGATACTTTATATCTCACCAATGGTAGAGGCTTGTTATTTAAAGCTAAAATTATAGTGCCTAATATCAATAAATGTACTGCTAAAATAGTTTCTAAAAAACTTCAACCTAAACGGGATTACAATTTACATTTAGCAGTCGCACCAACAAAAATGAACGACCGTTATGAGTCGTTTTTAGAAAAAGCTACCGAAATTGGTATTGATAGTATTACACCTATTATTTGCAACCACAGCGAACGAAAAGTTATAAAAACAGATCGTTTTGAGCGTATTTTACAATCGGCTATGAAGCAATCTTTAAGTTGTTATTTACCAAAGTTGAATGAGCCCACATTATTTAAAGACTTTATTTGTAAAAGTTTTACAGGAGATTTGTTTATCGCACATTGTGAAGAAACAGATAAAAAATCTTTAAAGAAACTTATTAAACCAAAAACAGATTTAACGATTTTAATTGGACCAGAAGGCGATTTTTCTACGAAAGAAATTGAAGAAGCTCTTAAAAATAATTTTATTCCTGTAACTTTGGGAGAAACTAGATTACGAACTGAAACTGCAGCCATTGTTGCCTGCCATTCAGTAGCATTTTCAAATGAATAATATGAAGCTATATTTTACTGCTATCTTTTCATTATTAACTTTTTGCTTATTAGCTCAAGACTTAGCAATATTAAAATATAAGGGAGGCGGTGATTGGTATAGTAACCCAACGGCATTACCCAACTTAATTTCGTTTTGTAACAATAATATTAATACTAAAATCAATCCAAAACCTGAAACGGTTGAAGTAGGAAGTATTGATGTTTTTCAATACCCATTATTACACATGACGGGCCATGGCAATGTGTTTTTTAACGAAACCGATGCAGACAATCTGCGTACTTATTTAATATCCGGAGGATTTTTACATATCGATGATAATTATGGTATGGAGCCGTATATTACGAAAGAACTTAAAAAAGTATTTCCAGATAAAGATTTGGTTGAGCTACCTTCAAACCACCCAATTTTTAATAATGCCTTTAGTTTCCCAAAGGGATTACCTAAAATACACGAGCATGATGGTAAACGTCCGCAAGCATTTGGTATTTTTCATGAAGCAAGACTTATATTATTATTTACTTACGAAAGTGATTTGGGCGATGGATGGGAAGATCAACAAGTGCATAACGATCCTACCCATGTTAGAGAAAATGCCTTAAAAATGGGGGCAAATATAGTTAAATATGCTTTTGAGAATTAGTTTAAAATAAATGCAACTTACTCACTATAATTCAAAATTTAAAAATCAAACTTTCCCGATAATATTAGTGTGTGACAATGTTACAAACGCACCAAATATTGGAAGTCTATTTAGAATATGTGATGCTTTTGGAGTTGAAAAATTAATTTTATGTGGTGAAAACATTAATATTGGACGAAAAGTTGCAAAAACATCAAGAGCTACCGAAAAAGTGGTGAATTTCGATATTTGCAAGTCAGCTTATTCGGTTGTACAAGAATTAAAAATGAATGGTTATCAACTAATTTCATTAGAAATAACTGATACCAGCAAATCCATCCAAACATTCACATTTTCAAATAAAAAACCTATTGCCTTAATTATTGGTGATGAAAATTTTGGAATTTCAAACGATATCCTAAGTGATTCAGAAATCATTGTACACATCGACATGTTTGGACAAAACAGTAGTATGAATGTTGTTCAAGCAACCAATATTGCATTATATGAATTGACAAAGCAACTTATGTAAACAGTTTTTATATATTTACTTTATGAACTCCAACACCATTTCCAAAGGAATTTTAAGAGCATTAGCAGTAATATTTGGCATAGCCTTAGTATTGTGGTTTTTATATGAAGTACAATCTGTAATTGTGTATATAGCTGTAGCGGCGGTAATTTCATTAATAGGAAGACCTATTGTGTTATTTCTTGAAGGGAAATTGAAATTTAAGAACACCATAGCGGTAATTGTGACTATGGTACTTTTATTAGGAATTTTTGCAGGATTGGTTGGATTATTTATTCCATTAGTAATTAAGCAAGGTCAAAATTTATCACTATTAAATATTAATGAATTACAATCTAATATAGAGAGTTTATACAGTGAAATCTTAACCTATTTCGATATGCATCAAATAGATGTGGAGCAATCGTTAAAAGATTCTAATCTGTTATCAAAAATAGATTTTGCTTTAATTCCTAATTTTTTCAACTCAATAATTAATGGCTTAGGAAGCTTTAGCATTGGCTTATTTTCAGTACTTTTTATTTCCTTTTTCTTCTTAAAAGACAGCCAGCTTTTTGAAAATGGTATTCTCACATTTATCCCTGAAAACAAAGAATCTCGGTGGAACACTTCATCAAACAAAATTAAAAATTTATTATCTCGATACTTTGTTGGGTTAATATTTCAAATACTAATTCTTTTCATTATTTACACAATTGGACTGCTAATAATAGGGGTTGAAAATGCTGTGGTCATCGCATTTTTATGTGCATTGCTAAATTTAATACCTTACGTTGGCCCATTAATTGGAGTGTTTTTAATGCTTACATTGACAATGACAAGTAATTTAGGCACTAGTTTTAGTGGCGTTATTTTACCAAAAACATTTTGGGTTTTTATTGTTTTCTTAATTGGTCAGCTAATTGATAATTTTGGCAGTCAACCTATAATTTTTTCAAAAAGTGTAAAATCTCATCCGCTGGAAATATTCTTAGTTATACTTATCACAGGTATTTTATTCGGAGTAATTGGATTAATTATTGCCGTTCCTGCATACACGGCAATAAAAGTAATTTTAAAGGAATTTTTATCCGATAATAAAATCGTGAAAAAGCTCACCAGAGATTTATAAGCTTTATTTTGAACAAGGCTATTATAAATACCGAAATTCAAGAGTTTATAAATAAAAACTTAAATTCTGATGTATTGGCCCTAACTTTAAAAGGAACCAACTATTTTTCAGTAACTACCATTGAAATTATTGAGCAAATTGAAGCCAAAAAGCGTTGTGAAAAGAAATTACCAACCTGGTATAATACACAAAATATTTACTATCCTAATAAATTAAATGTAGAACAAACATCCTCGGAAATAACTGCCAAATACAAATCAAAAATAATAAATGGCAACACCTTTATTGATTTAACAGGTGGTTTTGGAGTAGATAGCTATTATTTTTCAAAACAGTTTAATTCTGTTGAACATTGTGAAATAGATAAAAACCTATCTGAGATTGTAAAGTATAACTTTAAACAACTTAAAATAAAGAATATAAATGCCTTAAATATCGATGGAATTGAACATCTAACCCATAGTAAATCGAATTATGATTTAATTTACCTTGACCCCTCAAGAAGGCATGAAAGTAAGGGAAAAGTATTTTTTTTAAAGGATTGTATTCCTAATGTAACAACGCATCTCGATTTACTTTTTAGTCGTTCAAAAAACATTATGATTAAAACTTCGCCATTGCTGGATTTAACCATAGGTATTGGCGAATTAAAGTATGTAAAAGCCATTCATGTTGTTGCTGTAAATAATGAGGTAAAAGAATTGCTATGGATTCTAGAAAATAAATTTAATGGAGGTATTCAAATAGAAACCGTAAATCTCAAAAAAGAAAAAAATGACCATTTTAAATTTTCGTTAGAAAATGAAAAAAACACTCAATCAAATTACAATTTACCGCTCACCTATCTTTATGAACCAAATTCAGCAATATTAAAATCTGGGGGATTTGATTCTATATCAAAAGAGTTGAAAGTTTTTAAACTACATAAACATTCACATTTATATACAAGTGATAGTTTAGTTGATTTTCCGGGCAGGACATTCAACATCGAAAATATTAGTCCTTTTAACAAAAAGGAATTAAAGAAACTAACCAATACCAAAGCTAATATCACGACCAGAAATTTTCCAGAATCTGTTCAACGAATCCGAAAAAAATTCAAAATTAAAGATGGTGGGAATAGTTATATGTTTTTTACAACTAATATGAATAGTGAAAAGATAATGATTAAAGCTTCTAAAGTATCCTAAATTAAAAAGCTTAGAAAAAACTGAAGTCTAATCACGCTGTTTATACTTATAAACATCTTGCAAATTATTACTATCCCCGAAAGCGTCAACTACGTTTAAGTCATAACGGATATTAATCTTTGTTCCAATAGGCGTATAATAATAAATAACCCACGCATCTGCTTCTTTAGTTCCTATACAGCCATTTGAATAGGCTTTTCCTAAGGTGTTTTGGTTGGTTGTTGGATGTATTAATTGTCCATTTCTAACCCCATTAATTTCAGTTTCGATAAATGGAATTTGAGGAAGTTTTGTAATCTTTTCGTCATCACGTCTGGTTACATGGTATTGACGTCCATCTACAGGATTATAATAATCTGGATTCTTCACATGTCCTACAATTATTCCTTTTCCCGTTTTTGTTCGCAAATCCTGTTCTCTTCCGGCCATTTTAAGATATTTTTTTTCGTCTCTACCTACGCGAACTGAAAATTCGTGAAGTAGAATTGAATCTTGAAAAATTCGTAATTTATACTCAGGGATATTGATATCTAATCTTGTTTTCTTGAAGGCGCTTGATAATTTATTAACTTGAAGTACATTTGGAATTCCTATGACATTCCCTTTCGGTAACGCAATCATCTTTTTTTGATTATAAACAAAGGAATCTTTTGCTATATTCCTGTAATAGTCGGTATTCTGAAGGGTGTCTATAATCCAAGGATTATGTCTAACTAATAAATGTTCAGATAATTTATATGGCATAAATGCGTTGTATGCCTTCACCAACGAATCCAAATACTGAAAATAATTATCAACTGTAATATCCCTATTCACAACAATTGTATGCAAAGAATCTTGATTTTGAAGCCTAAATTCTTTAATATCATTAAAAGCGAATATTTCCAAATTATTATCTTTTGGGCAACAAAATTTCAATGTTATAAAAGCAAGAATAACGCCCGATAAGTTTAAAAATAGTTTATAAGTCATATCCTTTTTTATTCGTGCTCAATAAATTTTTTAATGCGCTTCCAATAACACTATTTACTTAGGCATTACACTTTTATTAAGGTAACAAATCTAGTGTTCGTATATAATTATAAAAGTAAGTCTATAAAATGCTAATAAATATGACATTCATCAGACTTGATACATGATTTTTATCATTTAAAAAGCGACGCTATTGGGCTACATTTGAGTAATAACCATGTTATTATGCCAAAAACGAACAAAATTATAACCAAACTAAAAGACTTTTTTATAGAGATAGGAGATATCGCCTATTTTACAGGCAGGTTTTTTAAGGAAGTTTTTAAGCGTCCTTTTGAAATTAAAGAATTATTCCGACAAGCCTATAATATGGGTAATCGCTCACTCTTATTAGTTGGTATTACAGGTTTTATTATTGGATTGGTACTCACTTTACAAACACGCCCCACGTTAATGGAATTTGGCGCGGTATCTTGGATGCCATCTATGGTAGGAATATCTATTGTTAGGGAAATAGGTCCTATTATTACTGCGCTTGTTTGCGCTGGTAAAATTGGCTCTGGAATTGGTGCCGAACTTGGTTCCATGCGTGTTACTGAACAAATTGATGCTATGGAAGTTTCTGGCACCAACCCTTTTAAATATCTGGTAGTTACACGCGTACTCGCGATTACTTTAATGCTACCTCTATTGGTTATAATTGGTGATGCTGTGGCACTATACGGTTCCTATTTAGTGGAAAATGTAAAAGGTAATGTCTCGTTTAGTTTGTATTTCAATAAGGTATTTGAGGCATTAGAATTTGGAGATATTGTACCAGCGACTATTAAAACATTTTTCTTTGGGCTAGCTATTGGTATAGTTGGTTGTTATAAAGGATATTATTGTGAAAAAGGAACTGAGGGTGTCGGGGCAGCTGCTAATTCTGCTGTTGTTTTTACTTCACTATTACTCTTTGTTATCGATTTTATTGCTGTTTTTGTAACTGATATTTTTTATGATTTATGATTCCACAAAAAAACATATCTGCGGAACATGATCTTTCAGAAGAACGCGAAATTGTTCTTGAAATCAAAGATTTACACAAAAGCTTTGGCAGTAATAACGTGCTTAATGGTTTTAACATGAAACTACATCAAGGTGAAAATTTAGTTATAATGGGAAAATCGGGATCAGGAAAATCGGTAATGATTAAATGCCTTGTTGGTTTAATGGAAGCGGATAGTGGTACGATTTCGGTGATGCATAAAGACATCACAAAATTAGACCAATTGGCTTTGGATATGCTAAGATCAGATATTGGATTTCTATTTCAAGGTAGCGCTTTGTATGATTCTATGACGGTTAGAGAAAATTTAGAATTTCCATTACGTCATCATGCCAAAAAAATGGAAAATTATAAAGATAAGGATGCATTAGTAATTGAGGCTTTAGAAAATGTTGGTTTAGCGGATGCTATAGACTTAATGCCTTCAGAATTATCTGGCGGTATGAAACGTCGAGTCGCTTTAGCACGTACACTTATTTTGCGGCCAAAAATTATTTTATATGACGAGCCAACAAGCGGATTAGATCCTATTACAGCAAAGGAGATTATCCTATTAATGCAAGATATTCAAAGAAAATATAACACGTCTTCTCTAATCATAACGCACGATGTGGATTGTGCTAGAGTGATTTCTGAACGCATGATATTACTTATAGATGGCACTAATTATGCGGTTGGCTCATTTACAGAACTATCGTCCTCTAATGACCCAAGAGTTCAGGCATTTTTTAAACAATAAAACCATTATCATGAAAACAACAAACGCACAAAAATTAAATTTAGGTTTCTTTGTCATTATTGGTACACTTCTTTTTGTTATTGGTGTTTATTTTCTTGGACAAAAAGAAAATATGTTTAAAAAAACATTTAATGTTCATGCCTATTTTCAAAACGTTAATGGTTTGCAAAAAGGAAATAATGTGCGCTATTCTGGAATAGATATTGGCACAGTAAAATCGATAAGTATGATAAATGATTCTACTATAAAAGTAGATATGGTTATAGATGAAAAAATCACAAATCACATAAAAATAGATGCGATTGCAACTATTGGTTCTGATGGTTTAGTAGGCAATATGATTATAAATATTGTGCCAGGAAAAGGTGAAACACAATCCATAAATAATGGGGATACCATTGCATCCTATAGTAAAATTGGCGCGGACGATATTTTGAGTACGCTTAGTGTTACAGGCGAAAATACTGCTATTCTAACGGCAAAACTGCTTAAAGTTGCCGATGCCTTGACCTATGGGAAGGGCACATTAGGAATGCTGCTAAATGATACTATAATGGCTAACGATTTAAAGCAATCCATTAAAAATTTAAAGCATGCAAGTTATACAGCTACGGCAACTATTAATGATTTAAATAATGTTATTAAACCTATACTAACAAATAACGAAACACTTTTAGGTATATTTTTAAATGATATGGTTACTGGTGAAAAACTTAAATCTATTGTCAATAACTTAGAAACAACCAGTACCGAAATTGACACAGTAATAGGCAATATTAATGGTATTGTAAACAGTTTGAATTCTAATAAAGGAGCACTGAATTACATCGCTAATGACACACTATTAGTCGATGATTTAAAATCTACTATTAAAAACATTAATGAAGGAACAGATAAGTTTAATCAAAACATGGAAGCCTTAAAGCACAATTTTTTAACACGCGGTTATTTTAAAAAATTAGAGCGAAAAGAAAGAAAATTAAACAAACAAGCTAATAATTAGTTATTAATTTATGGCTAATTTATACACACTTTAGGTTTTTGTTTAGATAAAATTGTGTTGTAAATTTTCTAATAGTTGATATATATCATAGAATTTTTGAAGTATTGTATAGATATTTATATTCAATATAAAAAATCAATTTATTATGAAAACAACACAGAACACTCATTTTATAGACAAGGTTGTTGATGCTCTTAAAAAAACATCTATCGAGTTGGAAGAAATTCAAGTAAAAGCAGCATTAGGAAAAGCCGAAGCACAAGACAAGTATGAGGAATTAAAAAAGAAATTCAACTTATATATTCATGATAACGAATTAAGAGTTAAAAAAGGGAAAGAAAAGGCAGATGAAATTCATGCTAAATTTGACGAACTTCGCGTACAACTCGCTCTGGGCAAAGCAGAAACAACAGAAAAATTTAACGAACAAAAAAAACAATTACTACAATCATTGCATGATCTTGAAGTGAAAATAAAAACTAATGAAAAATTTAAACGCATGTACGCTATTGCATTGATTGAAATCGAACAGTTTAAAATTGGTCTTGAAATTTTAGAAGAAAAATTAAATTTAGGAAATTCAGATACAAAAGTATCTTTTGAAAAAGGCAAAAAGCAGTTTAAGCAATTTGTTGATGATTTCAAATCAAAGTACACTAAAAAAGAAGAAACTAAATGGGAGCATTTTCAAGGTGAAATTTCTGAAGCATTTACACATTTAAAACAAGCCTTTGTTAAAAAAGCCTGATTTAAAAAGGACATATAATAAAAAAGCGTCTCTAACCAGAGATGTTTTTTATTGTTAGTAATCGTAATCACCTTTTTTTATGTTCATTAACATCCCAAAAGTGAGTATGCCTGCTAATACAATACCAATAATACCAAAAACAGAAGTACCTTTCCACAACGGCATTACATCGTTAATAATAAACAAAGATGACCCTACCACTAATGCTACTGCGATAAACGCACTAACAAGTTGTTTTGTTATCCGTTGTAGAGTATGCACCATTGGGTCGATACCTTTATGTGTTAAATCAACTTTAACCTGTCCACTATTAATTTTGCGAATCGCATTTTTTAAATCCCCTGGAAAATCTTCCATATAATTACTAAGTTCGTACATAGAATTAAGTACTTTTTCCCCCATTTTTAATGGATTGTAATTCTTAGTTACACTTTTAATTAAATAAGGGCGAACCATATCAAACTGCTCCAAATTAGGGTTAAGTTTATCTAAAACGCCTTCAATTGTAACTAGCGATCTAGCAAAAAGATAGAAATAAGTTGGCACTTTTAAACCATGTGCAATTATTATATCCTTTAGTTCGAGCAAAAGTGTGCTCATTTCATTTTTATGAATAGTCCTTACGTAATGTTTCTCAACAAATTCGTTAATATCAAATTCTAAATCTCTCATATTTGGTATCGCAGAATCATTAGATAATTTCTGCAAGACCTTAATAATTTTATTGACATCCTTTTTTATAATAGACATAAATAATTGACCGAATATTTCAATATCTCTAGGTAGAATACTACCCATCATTCCAAAATCCAAATAGCAAATCGTTCTATTAGGCATTACCAACAAATTACCAGGATGCGGATCTGCATGAAAAAAGCCATATTCGAAAATTTGCTTAAAATAGGTAGTAGCTAAACGCCTACTAATTACTTTTACATCAAAATCAGAATCTTCTAACTCTTTTATCTTATTAATTTTAATTCCTGACATAAATTCTAATGCCAGTATTTTATCTGTTGTATAATTTTGAAATACTTTAGGTGCCTTAGCAAATTGATCTTTAGCAGTATCATTATTTATATTATTATAAAATCGCTGGACATTAATGGACTCATTAATAAAATCGAGTTCCTTTAAAATGGATTCTTCAAAGTTTTTAACCAAACCAACAGGATCAAAACTTTTTAAGGAAGGAATTCTTTTTTTTAGAAGAGCAGCTATTTTATACATTACTTTTATATCTTCCAAAATAATTTCACGAATACCTGGTCGTTGAATTTTCAATATAATACGCTCGCCGGTAAAAAGTGTAACTTTATGTACCTGTGCCATTGAAGCTGATGCAAAAGGTTTAGGTTCATACCAAGCAAATAAATTTTCTACGGTATCTTTTAGTTCTGATTCTACTATGACTTTGGCTTGTTCATTACTTATTGGCGGAACGTTATTTTGTAGTTTCTCTAACTCAAAAACTAAATCGAATGGTATTAAATCGGGACGATTGCTCATTATTTGTCCAAATTTTATAAATGTTGGTCCAAGTTCCTCGCACACCAAACGCATTTTTTCCCATTTTGTATGTTGCAAAGCACGTTTCTTTGAAGATTTTGGTATAAATTTTTGAAAAAACTGATAGCGTTTTTCTTGCCTCATATAAAACACCATATCATCGAAGCCGTATTTAACCAAAACTCTTATGATTTGATTATATCTTGCAACCGATTTGTACCTTTTTCTAATTATGTGGAAAATCCCCATCTTATTCTTTTGCTTCTATTCGATTTAAACGTGCTTCCAATAATGCAATTTCCTTATCAGATTGTATAACTTTTTCATTAAGTGCCTTTATTTCGTCTAAATGAGCAATGTTCATTTTTTTATATATTATAACGACTTGCTCCTCAATTTTTTGTTCAAGTTCTTCTTTTACTTGATTTGCTTTTCGAATAACCTTGTCCATAAATTCGAGTTCATTTCCATCTTCATCTATCTGTGATTCTGAAGCTACTTTGTTAATTCCATCTTTTCCTTTATCGGACAACTCATTAATTCTATCCATAAGTTGAGCCTCTTTTGCAAAATGGTATAAACTCGATGATAACGCGAGTAGCTCAATAAGAGTTCTAGTTTTCATATTCTAAAATTAGTTTTAATTCATATCTAATATATTGTTTAATAACCTGCTTAAAAATGATATTAATCATGTGTTCTTACTATACTTTAAATTAATTTAGCTTAAGCTTTAATAACCATAAATTCAACATTATGAAATCTACACCCGTATCTTCAATTATGACAAAAAATATAATTTGTGTTTCGCCAAAGCAAAAAATCATTGACGTTAAACATATCTATGAGAAAGAAAAATTTCACCATCATATTCCTGTAACTGAAAATGACAGATTGGTTGGTATGGTTAGTTTAATTGACTTTATGTACAGAATTAAAGGTGCAGGACTTGATGATAAAAATTCTATTTACAACGAACTGTTAGTAAAGGATATCATGACTTCTAACCCTTTTTCATTAAGCCCTGATGCCACCATTAAAGAAATTGTCACCGAACTTTCAAAGGGGAAATTTCGTGCCATTCCGCTTGTTGAAGATAACAAGGTTGTTGGAATAGTATCTACAGAAGACCTGATGAATTACTTTCTTGAAAAGCAATTATAATTTTATTGTTATTATTCACATTAATAACATTGTGGACTCTTCGTTTTGAATATATAAAGATTACTCAAGTTATTGAATTCATTAAAACACTAAGGGATTTAAATCGTATTTTTTTAATACCGATAATAGGTCGACTAATGGCAGTTTGATTGAATAAGTACCTGTATAAGATGGACAGATTATGCAGTCATCAAAATAAAACTCGGCGTACTCGTCGTTAAGAACAAAGTTGTTTTTATTTAAAAACAAATCGTCTAAAGATAATTCCCAGCATTCATAATACATATTTCCGCTTCTTATTTTTTGATTTATATTATTATTTATAATCCCTAATAATTCATCCTCTGATCCCTGAACAAAAAAGTCTTCATAAGTCATGAAAACACCTCTGTTTAAATCGAAATTAAAGCAATCGAAAGTGTAACTAGGATGCATGGCTTCAGAGTAGAAATTTTCTTTATAAAACAGCACGCTCACAAGTTGATCGTTTACACTATATATTTTGTAATCAATAAAGCGTTCTTCTCTAAAATTGGCAGCTGCTATACTATCGCATAATAATTTGCTTTCTAGTATGTCTAATTCGGTTTCTTTTAAATTAGCGTAATACTGAGTAATAAATTCATTAAAATTTCTATGAGTTGGTTTAAACGACTCATTTAGTAGTGGATACTTAAAATTAATGGTATATTCTTTAGTGTCTATTTCTTCTCTTTTATCAATGATTAATTTTTGAAGTTCTTCTCTTTCGTCCTTTTTCTTAATCAGATTTTTTTGTTTTATTTCGATAGAAATGGACCTATTAAGAGGAGCGATATCTGGATCGGTTGATTGCAATGTGTCTTCTATAAGAGGCTCCAATTGTTCGGCTGCGTCCATGTCCAAAATACCTTCCTGAGGTTTGTCCTTTTTGCAATTTGAAAACAATAAAACGAGTAAAATTATATATATATATTTCATGTACTTTCTATTATAATTAATGCCTTCTTATTTTACCCGTAATTTCTTCAACTAGAATATGAAAAACTATGGGTAAATCTTCGGTATATAGTTTCGCTGAAAACTCACTAATGAAATCTAGTTTTTTATGCTCTTTTTTCATTATTAAATCTTTTACTCCTAAAGAAAATGCATGAAGTTGCGCCTTAGCATAGCTCCCAATAAGTTCTTTAAAACTACCTCGAGCGAGTACAGATTCCCACGAATTTATAGAATCAACATCTGAAACACTAAAAGACACATTGTCGTTTTTACGCATCGCATTTATTTTATGACCTTCGGCCGAATACCCAATAATTACATTATCATCCTGGTTATAGAAATAAGTTATGGGCACTATAAATGGTCTGTCTTTAAAAATATAGGAAAGATTTCCAATGTAATTAGTTGCCAGCACTTTTTCACATTCTTTTTTGTTAAGTGTTCTAATCATTATTGTTACTATTTAGTGTTTAAGCTAAATTATTAAGATTGTATTTTTCAAACTATGATTTTAATCAGTTATCTAGAAGTTCTAATAACTTTAATCAGTGTTAATGCTTTTCGATTGTGTTTTTTTTAAATCGCCTTTTATCTCTAAAAGCCCAGTATATTCCTTTTACATCTGAAGCCCAATTATCGTACATATAAATAAGTGTAATTTCTTCAAAAGTCTCTAGCAATCCAATACCAATCATAATGTAGAATAGGGAATATTCAGGCGAGAAGAATAACGCCCATAGAATAAAAACACATTGTATCATTGCCGACAATTTTGCCAAATACGTGTGAAACGCAGTTGCCTTTCCATATTTTATATATGCGAGAACCATTTGTATGATATATGGCACGAACGCAATAAGAATTAATATAAGGTTTGCTTTGATAAAATCTGGTTCAAAATAAAAAAGTCCAATAAGACCAATAATCAAGGTTATTTGATCTCCAAATGAATCTAATTGAGAACCCCTCGAACTTACTATTTTAAGTTTACGTGCCAAAAAACCATCTATAGCATCGGTAGAATAACTAATTAAAAGGAACCAAGTAAAAATTAACTGTTTATCAAACCAAATTAGCGTCAATAAAAAGGGTGCTGCTATTATTCTATAAAAAGAGAACCAGTCAGCAATATTATAGTTTTTAAATGTGAGCATAGAAATTGGCTATTTCTATAAAAATATCACAAGTGTATGTTTCTTAAAATGATAAATGTCAGTTTGTTAGAAATTAGCATTACGTAGAAATTTAATACACAAATTGCTTTTACTAATCCATTTTAAATCGAAGTAATCGTAATGCATTTATGACTACAACTATAGTAGAACCTTCATGAAAAGCGACGGCTATACCAATATTTGTTAGTCCTAATATAGTAATAGGAACAAGTAATATCACAACCCCTAAACTTATAATAATATTTTGTTTAATGATGCGCTTAGATTCACGACTCAAACCAATTACAAAGGGTAAATTTTCAATTTTATCAGACATTAATGCTACATCTGCCGTCTCAAGTGCAACATCGCTACCTGCGGCTCCCATAGCAACGCTCACTGTACTTAATGCCATAGCGGGAGCATCGTTAACACCATCTCCCACCATGGCTATTTTTTTATCTCTTTCTATTAATGTTCTTATAGCAGCAACTTTATCTTCTGGCAATAAATTCCCTTTAGCTTCTGTAAGCCCAATTTGCTTTGCAATGGCATCTCCAACATTTTGATGATCGCCAGTAAGCATAATCATGTGTTTAATACCTATTTCTTTTAATCGTTTTAAAGTTGATGCAGCCGTTTTTCTGGGCAAATCCATAACACTTACTAAACCGACGATTTTATTCTTATAAGCCACCAACATTACCGTATGTCCGTTTTTTAACATATTCTCCATTTTGGAAATTACGGAATCACCAACGTCAATCCCAGAATCGGTCATTAGCTTTACGTTGCCAATAAAAACTTTGTGGTCATCATAAATGGCCTGAATTCCTTTACCTTGAATGGCATTAACTCTTGAAGCTTTATTTTTCGGTTCAATATTAAATTTCGTTTTTAAATCATTAGCCATGGCTCTTGCAAGTGGATGATTGCTCAAACTTTCAACTTCAAATACTAACTTAGATAAGTCGATTTCACCCATTTTATTTAATGGAATGAGGTTCGTAAGTTTTGGTTTCCCTTCGGTTAATGTACCGGTTTTATCAAATGCTATGGTGGTGATTTCGCCTAAATCTTCTAAAGCTTTTCCTCCTTTGATTAGAACACCCTTTTGAGCCGCTCTTGCTATACCGCTTAATACGGCACTCGGTGTAGAGATTGCTAATGCGCATGGACTAGCTGCAACTAATACAGTTATGGCTCTATACAAACTATCGTTAAAACTTTCATCTATCACCAAATACGCAAAACATAATAAAAAAACGATGATTATAACTATGGGAACATACCATTTCTCGAACTTTTTAGTGAGTCGCTGTGTGGGTGATTTTTGGGTTTCTACTTCGCTAACTAATTTTATTAATCTAGAAACTGTTGAATCCTTGCTAAGCTTAAGAACTAAAACATCAAGTAAATTATCACCATTTATGGTTCCTGCAAAAACAACATGCTTTTTATCTATCTTATTAAAATCTCGTAAATTATCAAAATGCTCTATAAATGTTTTATCAACTGGTATACTCTCTCCTGTGATCGGTGCTTGATTAACACTACTGCTACCATTTATGATAACCCCATCAGCCGCAATTTTTGTATTTGGCTTAATTACAATTACATCATTAATTTGTAAATCTTGAATTGATATTTCTTCTAATTTTCCGTTAGTTTTTATGAGTGCTGTTTTCGGGGATAAATTGCCTAAAGCTTCAATCGATTTTTTTGCTTTATTCATGGCGTAATGCTCAAGGGCATGACCTAAACTAAATAGGAACAATAATAAAGCACCTTCCGCCCAACAACCAATATAGGCAGCGCCTGCTGCTGCTGCAATCATTAAGAAATCTATATCAAATTGTCTCTTAGGGATTTTTTTTGAGGCTTCAATGGAGATATAAAATCCTCCAAAAAAATATGATATGATATACCCTAAAAAGTAAACCAAGTAAGATAAAGCGGTTAACTTTTCAACTAAAAAACTAATTAGTAAAAAGAAACCACATAAAATGGCGAAATAAAGCTCTGTTTTCCTTCCAAATAGCTGATTATGATTGTGATGGTCTTCTTGATTGTTTTCCATAAAATAATATCATCTCAATTCAAAAATAAGAAACTAGTGGCTTTTAATGGTATCTAGTTTCATTTGAACTTTGGAATTTTTACAATTAAAAGAAAATTACAGTGTACTTAAAGCAATTTCTACCATGGTTTGAAATGTGCTTTCACGTTCGTTTGCGCTGGTTCTTTCTTTAGTAACTAAAGAATCGGAAACTGTTAAAATTGAGAGTGCTTTAACATTAAATTTTGCGGCAATAGTGTATAATCCTGCGGTTTCCATTTCTACACATAGCACACCAAATTCTGCCCATTTTTTATAAGCATCAAAATCGTCTTCATAAAACTCATCCGCAGATAGTACATTTCCAGCTTTTATAGGAATATTTTGAGCTTTGGCATAATTCGCAGCTTTCATTAACAACTCAAAATTAGCTGTGGGTGAATAATCCGCATTAATAAAACGAGAATTATTGATGCCTGAAGTAGATGACGCGGCCATGGCTATTATAATATCTCGGATTTTTACCGCTTTTTGATACGACCCTGTTGAACCAACACGAATTAAGTTTTTTACACCATACTCATTTATTAATTCATGACAATATATTAGTGCAGATGGAATGCCCATGCCGGTACCTTGCACAGACACACGTTTACCTTTATAAAACCCAGTATAACCTAGCATACCGCGTACATCGTTGTAGCATTCAGGGTTTTCTAAAAACGATTCTGCAATCCATTTGGCTCGCATAGGATCTCCAGGCAGCAAAACAGTTTCCGCTATCTCTCCTTTTTTTGCTTCTATGTGTACACTCATAAAGTCCGATTAGTTTGAGTTAATGATATTGATAATGTCATTTTTTTGAAGTACTCCAGATTGTCTCCAAACTTGAGTCCCATTTTTAAATAATAACATTGTTGGAACGCCTCTTACCTGATATTTTGCAGCTAATGGTTGGTTTTTATCTACATCAATTTTTATAATTTTCACACCGTCGCCAAGGTCTTCTTTGACTTCCTTTAATATAGGCGCCAACGTTTTACATGGACCGCACCATTCAGCAAAAAAGTCAACTAATACTGGTGTTTCAGAATTAATTATGTCATCAAAATTACTTTTCATTTTCTAGATTATTTATAACATTTTTAAGTTTAAAACTAATATTATAGGCTAAAGTCATTCTACAGCTTCAACGCGTTCAGTTATAGTCTTGTCACTATAATATCTTATAGTTAGTTTTTTTTTAATTCCATGTCTAGTTTAGCGAGCATAATTAATTCCGCTTTATTGATACCTGCGAAGGCATGAGCAATTGAGGACGCCGTTTTAAGTATTAACCGTCTAACATCATCTGTAAACAAATGGCTTTGACTTTTTTTAAACGAAACAAAATCATCATAACAGGTTTTAGCATTATATTCTTCATCGCGATTCAACCAATCAAAAACTACTTCTATTTGGTAAGCAGCATCAGTACCAAATCCATCTTCAATATCATCAATTGTTAACCATTGTTTTTTCACACATATTTTTAACTTATCAAACTCTGCATCTCTTACGCTACCATCGGACGCTGCAATTGCATAAAACAACTTACCAAGATTTTGATAAAACTTAAGCGTCATTTTCTTTTTAGTTATCATCTTTTTTGATTTTAATATTTATGGTAAAATTAGTTATATCATAATATTTAAAGAATGATATAAATCATTAAAAGTCTATTTAAAACTTTACTCTGGCTGTTAACATAAATTATTTAGATTAGTTATCTTCGTGTTACTTTTCAATCAATATTAAGACATGTTTCAACAAAATCAAGATATATTTAAGGTGCTTCTAGATGCTGTTTCCGAAGGGGTTGTTATAGTTGACGAGCACCAAAAAATTGTTGAAACTAATGATTCTGCAAACCAAATGTTTGGTTATGCTAAAGGTGAACTTGTAAAACAATCACTTAATATATTAATTCCTCAAAATTATCATGCTGGCCATGGCGCTCACTTTAATGGTTTTATGAAACACAAAGCCCGCAGACAAATGGGACATGGGCGTGACCTTTTTGGTGCGAAAAAGGATGGTAGTGTGTTTCCTGTAGAAGCTGGTTTAAACCCATTTACAATATACGGTAAGGATTATGTAATGGCTTTGGTTATTGATATAAGCGAGCGTAAATATATGGAGCAAGAGCGGAATCATTTAGCAAATATTTTTAAGGAATCCCTAAATGAAATATATGTGTTTGATGCCAAAACCCTAAAGTATATAAATGCTAATTATGGTGCTCAAAAAAATATAGGTTACAGTTTGGAGGAACTTACCGATATGACACCAATAGACCTAAATCCAAACTTTACGGAATCGCAGTTTAGGATGCAATTAAATGAACTTAATGATAAAGCTATTGAAAAAATCCAATTTGAAACAATCCATCAGCGAAAATCAGGAAGCACCTATCCTGTAAATGTTTATCTTCAGCTTTCAAAGTTAGGTGATAGAGCTGTTTTTGTTGCAATCATTTTAGATATTACCGAACAAAAAAACTACACAGAAAAACTAGAAAAAACTGTTGAATTAAGAACTGAAGAATTAAAAACTGCTTTGGCTACGGAAATGGAACTGAACGATTTAAAAACAAAATTCCTATCTATGGTTTCTCATGAGTTTAAAACACCTTTAAGTGGTATTTTAACCTCAACTATGTTATTGAATAAATACAAATTGACCGAACAACAAGAAAAACGTGAAAAACATATTAATACTATTACAGATAAAGTGCAATATCTCAATACTATTTTAAATGATTTTCTTTCAGTAGAAAAATTAGAAAAAGGTAAAATTAATTATAAATTCACTTCCTTTAAGCTAAGCAAAGTTTTAAATGAGGTAATTTACAATGCAAATATGATTTTAAAGAAAGGTCAGCACATAAATTATCCTGAACATATAGATGATATCTCATTATTCCAAGATGAAAAAATATTAGAATTATCCTTATCAAACATTCTTTATAATGCAATAAAATATTCACCAGAAAACACGGTCATTGATATTACAATTTCTCAAAATAAAAATACTACAATTATTAATGTAACAGATAATGGTATGGGAATACCTGAAAAAGATCAAAAAAACATATTTAATCGTTATTTTAGAGCGGAAAACGCATTACTCATGCAAGGCACTGGGATTGGTTTAAATATTGTGAAAGATCATTTAGTAAATTTGAACGGAACTATTTCTTTTGAAAGTGTTGAACATCAAGGGTCAACTTTTACTATAGAACTTCCAAACAAAGCAGCGATATGAAAAGTGTACTATTAATAGAAGACGATAAAGTATTAAGAGAAAACACAGCTGAACTCTTGGAACTTTCAAACTACGAAGTACATACTGCTGCTAATGGACAATTAGGACTAAAAATGGCATTAGAAACAAGACCTGATATTGTTGTATGTGATATTATGATGCCAATACTTGATGGCTATGGTGTTTTGGAGGGTTTAGCAAAACATGACCAAACAAAATTTATTCCGTTTATATTTCTATCGGCTAAAACTGAAAGACAAGATGTGAGAAAAGGCATGGATCTGGGTGCAGATGATTATATAACCAAACCCTTTAGTGAAGATGAAATTATTAGTGCTATTGAGAGCAGAATTGCCAAGGCTGCAATATTAAAAGATGAAAGAGAATCTTTTCAAAACAATTCAAATAATTTTGAAGATGAATTAAGAACTTTAAATGATCTAAAGCTTTTTTTTGATAAGAATGGTACAGTGCTCAACTATTCAAAAAATGAAACCATTTATAAAGAAGGACAAAATTCAAACTTCATTTATTTAATAAATAAAGGGGTTGTTAGATGTTTTAAATTTGATGAAAAAGGTAAAGAACTTACCACTGCTCTGCACAAAGCCGATGATCTTTTTGGTTATACTTCCTTTACACAAAATATACCTTATCGAGAAACAGCTGTAGCAATGAAAGACACAGAAATGGTAGGTGTTTCTAAAACAGAGTTTCAAGATGTTTTAATTAATAATCACAAGGTTACTTTGGAAGTTATTCAATTATTAACCGATGATATCACAGGTGTTAAAGATCAACTATTGCAAATGGCATATAGCTCTGTTCAGAGAAAAACAGCTTCAACAATCTTAAGGTTTGCCGAAAAAATAAATATAAAACCTGAAGATCCGATTAAAATCTCACGTAATGATTTGGCTAGTGTTGCAGGTATAGCAACAGAGACCTTAATTAGAACATTGTCAGATTTTAAAAAACAAGGGTTTATAGAAATGGAAGGTAGAAATATTAAAGTTTTAGACCTTCAAAAGTTACAAGAGGTTTACTAGTAGTATTCTATTATTATCCAATATGATTAATATCATTTTTTTTAAATGCATTTACATTTAGATTTGTTCATAATGAAAAATTTAAATGATGAATATTTTATTACCTACAGATTTTTCTGATAACTCATGGAACGCGATTAATTATGCTACTGATTTTTTAAAAAATAAGGCATGCAACTTTTATATTCTCAATGTTAATAGCTTAGAGAATGTATTCGTGGGCGATTATAGCTATAATCCAACCCCAGAGATTTTAGGTGAAATTAATATTGAGCAATCCAAACCCAAACTTAAAGAACTCATAAAGAGAATTAGTCAGGATATTAAACCTAATAAAAAGCACAAGTTTTATTCACTAAGCGATTATAGTTATTTTCTAGAATCCATAAGAAAGCATGTTAATGAAAAAAATATTGACATGATTATAATGGGAACAAAAGGAGCTTCAGGACTCAAAAAATGTATTATTGGAAGTAATGCTGGTGATGTTATTACTAAGGTAAAATGTACTACTCTAATTGTCCCAGAAAATGCAAAATATTCTAATTTAAAGGAAATTGCATATCCAACAGACCTCACTTTAACCTATCCTTTAAACATTCTAGAGCCATTTACTGATATTTTAAATTCAGTAAATGCAAATTTGCGTATCGTTCACATTAATGATAGTAATGCATCACTAAGTCCAGAACAACATTCGAAGAAAGATTTGTTAAACGATTATTTCGAAGATTTTAAACCAAGTTTTCATTTCCTTACAAATAAAAAAGTAGAAAATGCTATTCAATGTTTTGTTGAAAGTAGAGACATTGATATGATAGCCATGGTTGCCAAAAATCTTAATTATTTTCAAAGCATATTATTTCATTCTAAAGTTGAGAAAATAACTTATCATACGCGTATACCATTTTTAGTATTGCACGAATAAAAAACAAAAATTATGGATAATTCAATTTTCTTAGCAAAGTTTTGGGGCTGGTATCTTATCGTTTTCTTTTTAATACTAAGTCTTAACCCAAAACGTATAAAGCAAATATTTAATGATCTTAAGGATGAAAAATTTTTAATCATTTTTGCCTTTATGGCCATTATAGTGGGATTGTTGAATATTTTATTTCACAATATTTGGGAACCAAGTTATAAGTTTGTTATAACACTAATAGGCTGGTTATCATTTTTTTTAGGTTTGGCTTTGTTCATGTTTCCAAAACAGACGGTTACTTGGTTAGTGCTAATAAATATTAAATTGGTTCAAGTAATTTACACTTTATTATTTCTTGTTGGTATTTTTTTACTAAATGTCGTTTACGGGATTGTCCCTTTTTAAGCATCAATATCATGAAGCGCTAAATTTAGCTAACGAGATAATTATTTGTTTGGAACTATAAATTACTAAACCTGACGAATATCATTATTTTTCAATTCGTAGTTAGTTAAATTTACAAAGTCATTTTAAAAATGTTACTTAGAATTAGGGATTCTTTGTAATATGTTAGCTATTAATCTTAAAGGAATCCAAAAATTAATATTTGGATTCCTTTTTTATATTAATATTTCATAAACTGATATATATCATATTTTAATCTTTAAATCTATTGTATTTTAGTGTTCAAATTAAGAAACGTTCTTTACACTATTAATAATATTTAAAATATAGGTCGGTAAATCGTAAGACTTTGTCGACCATATTTAGAGTTTAAAATTATTATTTAATATTATTTTTTTCATAACATCTTTATCCTAAAGTTGTTTATATCTGAAATTAGATAATGAAGATAAACTCTTTCTAGGAAACAGGAAGTTTAGGCTTCCTGTTTCTTTAAAACACACAAGTTTTTTCGTTGCAATATGAGAAGACTTGAATAGAGGGTTTAAAGATATCGTTTGGCTTATGGTTCTAAAAATTTTTTAGCAATAAAAAGTTGTTGGAAGTGCTGTAAGAGAAACAATAAAATTAAATTTTTCGGAAGGCAGGAAGTTTTTACTTCCTGCTTTTTTGTTATATAAAAAATCTTAATTAGAGTTTAATTCCAAAAGATAAATCCCCTGCATCCCCCAATCCAGGAATAATATAACCCCTTTCGCTCAAATTATCATCTATGGTCGCAATCCATAAATGTGTGTTTTCAGGATAATAGGAGGCCACATTAGCGACACCATATTTAGAGCCTATAACTGAAACAATATGAATTTTTTTTGGTTTACCATGCTTTTTGATTGCATTTAAAACATTCTGTAACGTTTTTCCTGTAGCTAACATGGGGTCGACAATCACTAATATTTTATTATTTAAAGAAGGTGCAGCAAGATATTCTATAATAACGTCAAAGTCATCTTTGTTATCTATATGATGTCTATAGGCTGAAATAAAAGCATTTTCCGATTTATCAAAATAATTTAATAGACCTTGATGCAATGGTAAACCAGCTCTTAACACAGAACAAAAAACGAGTTTG
>NZ_JABDMV010000098.1 GCF_013001275.1 Flaviramulus sp. | reverse complement strand
AAACAGGATAACGAATCAAAAGAATCTCCTAAAGTTTTTGCAAACAAAACAGAGCAGTATATTCATGATTTTAAGGCTATAGCTCAGCAAGAAATGCGACTTTACAATATTCCCGCAAGTATTACTTTAGCTCAAGGAATTTTGGAATCTGCTTCAGGAAATGGAAGATTATCTGTAGAAGCTAATAATCACTTCGGCATTAAATGTCATGAATGGATTGGTGCCAAAATATATCATGACGATGATGAAAAACAAGAATGTTTTCGAAAGTACAAGGATGCAAAATATTCATTTAGAGACCATTCTTTATTTTTGGCTGAACGTAAACGGTACGCGAAACTTTTCAAATTAAAAAAGGAAGATTATAGAGGTTGGGCAAGAGGATTAAAAGCAGCAGGTTATGCGACCGATAAAAAATACCCTCACAAATTGATTAGTTTGATTGAGCGCTACAATTTGGATGAATTTGATAAAGAAGTTTTGGGGGTTAAGTATGAAAAATTTGAAACGTATAACGAAGCAAATGCTTCAACATATACAGTTTCAAAAGGAGATACTTTATATTCTATTTCAAGAAAATTTAATATGACAGTAAAAGAACTTCAAAATATTAATGGTTTAAATAATACCACAATAAGTATTGGGCAAGAGTTAATTGTAAAACCATCTCAAAACTAAATAAATAATGATTTATCAAAGAAGTAGTGCTTTGTTTGTTGAAGCAGAAAAAGTTATTCCGGGCGGTGTAAACTCACCAGTTAGAGCATTTAAAGGTGTTGGCGGAACTCCAATTTTTGTCAAGGAAGCAAAAGGAGCGTATTTATATGATGAGGACGGGAATCGTTTAATCGATTATATAAATTCTTGGGGACCAATGATTTTAGGTCATGCTTTTATGCCAGTAGTAAATGCAGTAATTGAAAAAGCTAAAAAAGGAACTTCATTTGGAATGCCTACGGAAATTGAAACGCAAATAGCAAAGTTAGCGGTTTCAATGGTGCCTAATATCGATAAAATACGATTTGTAAATTCAGGAACCGAAGCGTGTATGAGTGCAGTTCGATTAGCGCGGGGTTATACGGGAAAAGATAAAATAATCAAGTTTGCTGGATGCTATCATGGGCATTCCGATTCGTTTTTAATCCAAGCTGGAAGTGGGGCTAGCACTTTTGGAACACCAAATAGCCCTGGCGTTACAAATGGCACTGCTAAGGATACTTTATTGGCAAGATTTAATGATATTCAGGATGTAAGCCGATTAATTGACTCTAACGAAAATGAAATTGCATGCATAATAATTGAACCTGTGGCAGGAAATATGGGGTGTATTCCACCTAAAGAAGGATTTCTAAAAGCACTACGAGATTTATGTGATAGAAATAATATTTTGTTGGTTTTTGATGAAGTGATGACGGGTTTTCGATTAGCCAAAGGAGGTGCTCAAGAATTGTATAATATAAACGCAGATATTGTTTGTTTTGGTAAAGTAATTGGTGGCGGATTACCTGTTGGTGCATTTGCTGCTAAAAACGAAATAATGAATCATTTAGCTCCAATTGGGCCAGTTTATCAGGCAGGAACTTTAAGTGGGAATCCATTAGCAATGGCAGCCGGATTAGCCATGTTAAAAGAATTACATACTGATACTGAATTATTTGAACGATTAAATGATAAAACAGCGTATTTACATAATGGTATTGCTCAGGTCTTAAAGGAAAATAATATTACGCACACTATAAATCGAGTTGGTTCTATGATTTCGGTTCATTTCGCTGAAGCCGAAGTTATAGATTTTGAAACGGCCGCGAATGGCAATAATGAAACGTTTAAAAAGTTCTTTCACGGTATGCTTAATCAAGGTGTTTATATTGCTCCAAGTGCTTTCGAAACATGGTTTATTACTGATGCTTTAACATATGAAGATTTAGATTTCACAATTAAAGCGATAGATTTGGTAGCCAAAACATTATAAAAAAAGTGCCTTTCAAAATTTTGAAAGGCACTTTTAAACTTACTTTAACAATCTAAACTAATCTTGTTTTTCTTTGTGCATGCGTTTTTTCATGCCTTCCATTTTTCCTTTTTTATGATATCGCATTTGAGATTTCTCCCATTTCGCGAATTGCTCGTCATTTAAAATATTTTTCATTTTTGCTTTCATAGCAATTTTGTGATCTAACTTTGCATTTGCCATTTTTAAGCGCTCGTCATCAGTTAGTTTTTTTAATTCACCATTTTCTTTTTTTGCCATACGCGCTTCCATCATCGCTTTTCTTTTTGTGGCATTTTCTACATTTATTTTTTGAATTTTGGCTTGCTGAGATTCAGTTAAATCTAAATGCAAAGTCATTTTTTTCGTTTGTAGTGTAGCCATCTCTTCTGCGGAAATTTTCATCATTTTTTCGGCTCTTTCACCTCTGTTATGCTTTTCTTTTTTTAATTCTTGAGCTGAAGCTTGTAGTCCTACAAAAGCAATAGCAATTAATATTAGTTTTTTCATTTTTATAAATTTTAAATTAATTAACAGTATGACAGAGTAATTTCAGAAAGGTTTAATAGTTAAATAGATTTTAACTTGAAATTAACATGTAAAATGAAACTAAAAAAAAGGATATTTTTATCTAAAAATAGACGTTTTTAAACTAACGCCAGTTTGAATATCGGGTGCATTATTAACTACCAAATCTTCTTTAAGATATAGAGATATAAGAGTTTTTTTGCTTCCGTATGTGTAAAGAATAGACCAGTTTGATTGTGCCTTGTACAAAGTTGAAACGCCATGTTGCCACCCGCCATTTATTTCCTTCCATTTCCCCTTCAGAACATAATAATCTGCTTCTTTCTTTTTATTATATCTCGATTGTATTTGATAATTAATACCAAAGGCATTAAAATTGCCTTTTTTAGTAAACTTTGCTATTTCAAGGTTACTATGAATGGTTGCTAAATATTTATTATTACCTAAATCCATGACATCTTTTATACTAATCAGGTTTTTCCGCAACAAATTTAGGCCAACGGCAAAATTAAATTCTAAATTGTTATTTAAAGGAACTCTTTTTATTGCATTAGCCGATAAACCTGCATCAATTGAACTGTTATATTTAGATGTGTTTAAACCTAAATGGCTTCCAAAATTTATAAATATATTTTTGGTTTGGTTTATTGAAAGTGATGGATAGTAAAAATGATTAATCTCTAATCCTCCGATAAAAAAATCGTTATGATTTAATTCTAATGTATTGCCATTTCGATCAAAATATTTAAAATTAACTTGATTAAGTCCGTAATATCGTCTACCAAAAGGGTCTTCACCTCCAGCTATATTACTATGGAACCATTCAAGACTTTCGTCATTAGTAAAAAATGAATACGGGTATTTGCCTTTCGTTATTAAATAAGATCGTAATGTAATTCCTAACTCATTTTTTTTATTAATAGGAAAGTTTAATTCAACTCGAAATTCCTTTACTACAGCATCAATAACAATATTCATATATTCTGCAGGAGTGGTTTCTTGGTCGATAAAATTAAATGGGCGATCATGCCAAATAATTTGGCTTAATTGATTTCTAACATCAGGGTCTTTAGGAAAATATCCTTCTACAAAAGGTTGGAAATTATTACCACTTATAGCACTTATAGTTAATATATTATGTTTGGGAGGAGCAAGTTTAAAGTTTGAGTTTATCCGAGAACTAAAAATTCCAAAATGGTGTGTGGCAAGTAGGCTAGGGTTATTAATACCATTTTTAATTGATATACTGTCTTTTTCTTGAGCTTGCGTCTGAATATTAAATATACAAACTACTATAAAAAGTATTTTTTTTAGCATCGTATAAAAATAAATAAAGTTTTAATACTATTAATTTATACGTGCAATTTTGATTTTTTTTAATTAATTAATTAATTAATGGTATTCGTTTAACAACCCATTAATCCAAAAGTGACCACTTGTTCTTGATTCATTTTATTCCCTTTTGCATTTTCTGCTGGTTTCCAATTTCCAGGTAAATTTTTAATGAGTTCTATCATAGTTTTGTCTACCAAAGGATAGTTGGAAGTCCTATCTAGTTTAACATTCTCAATGTTTCCTTCTTTAGTAACCGTAAAATATAATTTGGCTGGCTGCAGTTTCATTGGGTCTACATTGGCTTTTATTCTAGCTTCTCTACTGTTTTCTCTTAAATACTTTTTCAGCTCATCTTTACCATTAACGTATTCTGTTTGTTTTTCTGGAACAATAGTTATGTGAGGTGAGTTAAATTTGTGCTCTAATTTACCCACAGAATTTTTCTCTAGATATTCTACTCGTATATTAAAATGCGAAGTATAATCAAAAGACTGAATTAGTTTTAGTTGTGCATCTGTAAAGGTTTTTGTGTAACTAATTGCTCTTTTCGGGGTCTGCCTTTCGTTTTCTATTATTATAATTTCAATAAATTTTATTTCAGATATAACACGTAACTCTTCCCAAGTAAAAAAGTCTTCAAGAGAAGTTGCTTTTTCAATTGCACTTTTTTTCATTGGAGCAAATCTTGGTCCAACATCGTATATAAAATCTTCAAATATTTCTGGTTTTACTTTAATGCTATCTTTTTTAAAAATTGAACCAATAGTGGTTTCAATATTTGATTCCTTGGTTACTTTTTCTTCAAAAGTTGTATTAAGAGCAATCGCTTTAATTATTGATGCTTCTGTACTTTCAGATTTTAAATCTTTCCGTTCTAATACTCCAAAAACGGTCAAGCATAGCGTAATTAGTACAGCAACAAAAATGATTATTCTCTTTTTCATAATATGTAAATTTATCAATATAATATTATAACGTATTATTTTTATACTGCTGTAAAACTAGAGATTACATGTTTTTAAAGTGTCAAAAGAATGTAAAAGAAGTGTTAACTATTGTATAAAGTCATGAAATTGTATGTTATTTACAAGTAATTATGAAAAACAACTCCAAATATTTAATTAGAAGCTTTGGCTTCATTGTACTTTTTATTTCTATTTTATCTTGTAATACTCAGAGCAATGATAATTTTTCTGATATGGTAAAAGTTTCTTTACGTGATGTAGGTCATAAATTATTATTAACAAACCAAGATTCTACATCCTTGGTTAAACCTGTACTTGTTTTAGGTGATAATAAATATCAAATAGAATTTGAAAACACAGTAGCAATTCATCCAGATAGTTTGTCAAATATTATTAAACGAAGTTTTGAAAAAGCAGATTTACCGCGAAATTATCTTACAGAAGTTTCACAATGTAAAGACCAAGAAGTTGCTTATAGTTATTCCATGCATGAGAATGTAGAAAAAGGTATTATACCTTGTCGTGGAAGAGAATTAAAAAAAGAATGTTATGTAATAACAGTCCATTTTACAGACTTGATTGAAGAAAATAAAAATTACACTAAACTTTTATATGTATTTTTTTTAGCTGCTTTATTGCTAATTGTTTTATTTGCGTATAACAGAAAAGCGAAACGTATTCGTGAAAAAAATGCCTTAAACTATACAATATTAGGTAGGTATAAATTTTATCCGGAGCAAAACAAACTTATCAAAGAAGCAATAGAAATTAGTTTGTCAAAAAAGGAATGTGAATTACTAGCTCTTTTTGTAGAAAAGCCAGATCAAATTATCAAACGCGAAGAACTAACTAAAAAAGTCTGGGAAGATAAAGGTGTTATTGTTGGACGAAGTTTAGATACATATATTTCTAAATTACGAAATAAATTAAAGGACGATAATACAATAAACATCATTAACGTGCATGGTGTTGGATATAAGTTGGAAATGAATCAGAATTCTTAAAGGTTTGCGATAAATACAATAAAGGAACTACATTTTGTCGTTCCTTTCCTTGAGTAATGAGAAAACTTATACTATCTCTACAAATAAACCAGCATCGGTTTTCTCCACTTTTGCAAGGTTGTTTTTTGTGAGTTCTTTTATGGTTTTATCCCATTTTTTATTTGATAAACCAGATTTTCCTTTCAAATCTACAAGTTCAAGTTTCTCTACTTTCTTTAATAATTCTAAAACAGCTTTAGCATCATCACTAATAGCAAGTGGTTTTTTTTCTGGTCTCATTTGAGGAAAGAATAAAACTTCTTGTATCGATTGGTTATTGGTTAAAAACATAATTAATCTATCCATACCAATTCCCATTCCCGAAGTTGGTGGCATACCATATTCAAGTGCTCTTAAAAAGTCGTAATCTATAGTTCCTGTAGCTTCATCATCACCTTTTTTTGCTAATTCCATTT
>NZ_JABDMV010000087.1 GCF_013001275.1 Flaviramulus sp. | reverse complement strand
AAAATGCCCTGAAACCATATGAAAACAATTATTGTTATAGGTGGTAGTAAGGGCATTGGAAATGCCATAATTAAAAAACTACTCAAGCACTCCAAAGTAATCAATATTAGCAGAACTTCACCGGAAGAAAACCATGCTAATTTAACGCATTATAATTGCGATGTTACAAAAGAGGAATTACCAGAAATTGACACTGCCGATGGATTAATTTACTGTCCTGGTAGTATTAATTTAAAACCCATTTCAAGATTAAGTATAGAAGATTTTAAAGACGACTTTGAAATCAATGTTTTAGGCGCTGTAAAAGCGATTCAGAAATACTTACCTAATCTTAAAAATACTAATAACCCAGCTATCTTATTATTTAGTACGGTTGCGGCTAAATTAGGCATGCCTTTTCATGCCAGTATTGCAACTTCAAAAGCTGGCGTTGAAGGATTGGTTAAATCATTGGGTGCTGAACTAGCACCAACCATTCGCATAAATGCCATTGCACCTACCGTAACCAATACACAATTAGCTTCAAAATTATTGCGTAATGATAAAATGGTAGAAAATATTACCGAAAGACACCCTTTAAAAAAATTCTTAAACCCAGAAGAAGTTGCCGATATGGCCGAATTTTTAATCTCAAACAAATCAGCCTCTATGTCGGGTCAGATATTCGAGATGGATTGCGGTATAGTCAGCTTCAAAATTTAATTAAAATACCAATTTTTATACTATGATAAACTTATTTTCAAAAACTAAAGACGTTAAAATGGAAATTAAATCTATTTACGATATTTCGATAAACTCACTCAATGGATCACCTATTAGTTTGTCTACTTTCAAGGGAAAACATATACTGTTTGTAAATGTGGCATCAAAATGTGGATTTACTAACCAGTATAAAGAGCTTCAAGAATTACATGAATTGTATCAAGACAAGCTTCAAGTTATCGGTGTTCCATGTAACCAATTTGGTAATCAAGAACCTGGTGAAGCTGAAGAAATAGAATCGTTTTGCCAAGTGAATTATGGAGTTACATTTTTAATTACGGAAAAGATAGAAGTTAAAGGAGAAAATCAACATCCTTTATATACTTGGTTAACTCAAAAAATTAATAATGGTAATAAAGATTCCTCGGTAAAATGGAACTTTCAAAAATATTTAGTTAATCCTGAAGGTTATTTAGAAGATTATTACTTTTCTGTTACAAGTCCATTAAGTTCAAAAATAACAAAACACTTAAAATAATTGCAATGTTCGGAATATTTAAGAAGAAAACAGAATTAGAAAAACTACAGGATAAGTATAAATTATTAATGAAGGAATGGCATACGCTATCAACTATTAATAGATCTGAAAGTGATAAAAAATATGCGGAAGCTGAAGAAATAGGAAAACAAATTGAAAAGCTAAAAAATGAAGCTATTTAAATATACAATTGTCTTTTTAATAATCAATTTTGGTGCTTTGGCCATTGGTTCTTGGTTGATGAACAACGGCCCACAAACCGAATGGTATCAAAATTTAAATCAAGCGCCTTGGACTCCTCCAGGTTGGGTTTTTGGCATGGCCTGGACCATTATAATGATATGTTTTTCTATTTACATGGCTTATTTATATAAAGCGCGTCCAAAAAGTAATGTTACTGGATTATTTATAATTCAATTTATTTTAAATGTTATTTGGAATTATGTGTTTTTTAATCAACACATGATTGATGTTAGTTTTGTAATAATATTACTCTTAACGTTAATAGTAGCTGCCTTTTTCTTCTCATTTAGCAAAGTTTTAAGATATAAGAGTGCACTAATTTTACCATATTTAATATGGTTATGTATTGCAACATCGCTAAATGGTTATATTCTAATTAATAACTAACACATGAAAATTTACAGACTTCATAAAAAACAAAAATTACCTATAACTATTGATACCGCATGGAGATTTTTGTCCGATCCATATAACTTAAAAACGATTACTCCGGACTATATGGGGTTTAATATTTTATCGGGTGTTGACGGACCTATGTATGCTGGTCAAATTATTCAATACATTGTTACACCAGTTTTAGGTATAAAAACAAAATGGGTAACCGAAATTACGCACAGTATTGATAAACAATATTTTGTTGATGAGCAACGTTTTGGCCCCTACTCTTTATGGCATCATAAACATTTTATAAAAGAAATTGAAGGTGGCGTCGAGATGATAGATGTTATTGATTATAAATTACCTTTTGGAATTTTAGGTCAGCTTTTTCATCCAATTTTAGTAAAACCAAAATTAGAAGAGATATTTAATTATAGAACAAAGAAACTAGAAGAACTATTTGGAGTATATAATAATTAAAAATAAATGACTCAATCTATAAACATCTTTTGGTTTAGACGTGATTTAAGATTAGAAGATAACCACGGTTTACATGAAGCACTAAATGCAGGTAAAAAAGTTTTACCAATTTTTATTTTTGACGATGAAATTTTAGAAAATTTACCAAAAAATGACGCTCGTGTTACATTTATACACGAAACACTTCAAGATTTAAACACAAAACTACAGAAGACATACGATAGTGGTATAGCCATTTTTCATGGTAAACCAATTGATGTTTTTAAAAAAATAATCAAAGATTATAACGTCGAAATTATTTTTACAAATCATGATTACGAGCCTTATGCAAATGATCGCGATTCTAAAATTAAGACGTTTTTAAATTCAAATAAAATAGTATTTAAAACTTATAAAGATCAGGTTGTTTTCGAAAAAGATGAGGTTACTAAAAGTGATGGCAAACCTTATTTAGTGTACACACCTTTTATGAAGAAATGGAAATCTCAATTTAATCAAAGTGATTTAAAATGTTTTCCATCTGAAGAAAAGCTAAATAACCTAGTTAAAAATATAAGTTTTCCGAGTTTAAATTTATCTGATATTGGATTTGAAAAATCTGAACAACAGATATCGCCTTATTCAGTTTCCTCAAATTTAATACAAACGTACGAAGCCACTAGAAATTTTCCAGCTAAAAACAGTACGTCTAGATTAGGGCCACATTTAAGATTTGGAACCGTTAGTATTAGAAAAATGGTAAAAAAAGCCGTGGCAGAAACTAATGAAGTGTTCTGGCAAGAACTTATTTGGCGCGAGTTTTTTATGACTATTCTATGGCATTTTCCAAAAACAATTACAGAAAGTTTTAAGCCAAAATACGATCGAATTAAATGGCGTAATAATGAAACTGAATTTAAATTATGGTGTGAAGGAAAAACAGGCTACCCTTTGGTTGATGCAGGAATGCGCCAATTAAATCAAACAGGATTTATGCATAATCGTGTACGCATGTTAGTTGGTAGTTTTTTATGCAAGCATTTATTGATAGATTGGCGTTGGGGCGAAGCCTATTTTGCAGAAAAATTACACGACTATGAAATGTCAAGCAACATTGGTAATTGGCAATGGGTTGCGGGTTGTGGAGTTGATGCAGCGCCTTATTTCAGAATATTTAACCCGACAACCCAAATAGAAAAATTTGATAAAAAACTGGAATATATCAATCAATGGGTTACAGATTTTCAAGAACTCACTTACCCAAAACAAATGGTAGAACATAAGTTTGCCAGAGAACGTTGTTTGGAAGTTTACAAAGCTGCTTTAAACAACTAATCTTCCTTATAAACCTTATAATTTAAATTATTTTAAAAAATATTTATTGTATTTTTAAATAACCTAATTTAGAATCAATGCAAAATAAAAGACTAAAACGCTTCTTTATTGTAATTGTTATACTTCTACTTATACCGTTTGTGGCTATGCAATTCACTAATGAAGTTGATTGGAAACTTAATGACTTTATTGTTGCAGGTGGCTTATTATTTGGTGCCGGGATATTTTGTGAACTAGTCTTAAGAAAAGTAAAAAAACCAAAATACCGTATTGCAATTTGTGCAATTATTCTACTTGCTTTAATTATTATTTGGGCAGAACTTGCTGTTGGTATTTTTGGTTCACCTATAGCTGGAACTTAGCACCTTATTTTTAAAAGCTGACTAAGTCGTTCTCACAATTTTAGCTCCAATAGCACGTAAACGATCATCTATATTTTCGTACCCTCTATCAATCTGCTCAATATTTTGAATAGTTGATGTTCCCTTAGCTGAAAGTGCCGCAATAAGTAACGAAACTCCCGCTCTAATATCCGGAGAGGTCATCGTTGTTGCCTTAAGTGATGATTGAAAGTCGTGACCAATTACAGTAGCACGATGCGGGTCGCATAAAATAATTTTTGCCCCCATATCAATTAACTTATCTACAAAAAACAAACGGCTTTCAAACATTTTTTGGTGAATCAAAACACTACCTCTCGCTTGAGTTGCAACTACTAAAATAATACTCAACAAATCGGGTGTAAACCCTGGCCAAGGTGCGTCAGAAATAGTTAGAATAGAACCGTCAATAAAATTTTGTATTTCGTATCCGTCAGTATGGGCCGGGATATGAATATCGTCTCCACGTTTTTCAACCGTAATTCCTAGTTTACGAAAAACATTTGGTATGACTCCTAAATCATTCCAAGACACGTTAGTAATGGTAAGTTCGCTTTTTGTCATAGCCGCTAAACCAATCCAACTCCCTATCTCAATCATGTCAGGTAGCATTCTGTGGTCGGTTCCACCTAAATTTTCAACACCATCAATTACTAACATATTAGAACCTACACCACTAATTTTAGCGCCCATTCTATTAAGCATTTTACATAATTGCTGTAAGTACGGTTCGCAAGCAGCGTTGTAAATAGTGGTTTGACCTTCTGCTAAAACAGCGGCCATCACAATATTCGCGGTTCCCGTAACAGATGCCTCTTCAAGAAGCATGTAAGTTCCTTTTAATTTATTGGCTTCAACACCATAAAACTGATCTTCTTTACTGTATCTAAATTTAGCACCAAGTTTTATTAAACCTTCAAAGTGTGTATCCAAACGGCGGCGACCAATTTTATCGCCACCTGGTTTAGGAATATAACCTCTACCAAAACGTGCTAATAATGGTCCAACAATCATGATTGACCCGCGTAACCCACGACCGTCTACTTTAAATTCGTCAGATTCTAAATATTTTAGGTTTACTTCGTCAGCTTTAAAAGTATAGCTAGCTTTTCCTAATTTTTCAATTTTAACACCGAGCTTTTTCAATAAATTGATAAGCTTGTTAACATCTACAATATCTGGAATATTGTTTATTGTAATTAATTCTGGAGTTAGCAATACAGCGCATAAAATTTGTAATGCTTCGTTTTTGGCACCTTGTGGTTGTATACTCCCTTTCAGTTGGTGACCACCTTCAATTTTAAATGTTCCCATGAAGTGTTAGTAACGTTTTCTTGAACGGTTATTAGAATTCTTTTTGTGATGTCCTTTTTTAGGATTATTACTAGAGTATTTACTCTTAGTACGCATTAAACTTGTGCTATCAGTTAATTCTTCATTCGAATCTTTTAAATTAATTTTTCCATTAGAAAGTTCAAATAAATGATTGTAAATTACCGCATCTTCAACCGTGTCTTTATTCCAATTTAAAAAACACTTTTTCATATGATTAGCAATGGTAAAAGTAAGTGCTTCTTTTAATTCTCCCTCTTCCCAAGTATTGGCCACATCAATCATGGTTTTTATATTATTACCGTAAAAACGATATTTTGGAAAGTTTTGTGGATATTTCAATGGCTCTGGGCGTTCTTCTAAAAGCTCTTTAGTTGGTTTTTCGTAAGGTGAATCTACGTCCAGCTCAAAATTAGCCATTATAAAAAGTTGATCCCAAAGTTTATGTTGAAAATCTGGAACGTCTCTTAAGTGTGGTTGCATGTTTCCCATAACTGCGATTATGCCTTTTGCAACCTTATTACGCTCTTCTTTTGTCTCCAATGTTTTAACGTAATTAATCATTTTTTGCATGTGTCGTCCATACTCCGGAATGATTAAATGTTCGCGTTCTGTGTTATATTCTAAATTATCTATTATCAAAATAAATGGTGTGTAGAGTTAAGTATTATAAGCATGTAGTTGTTATGCTTGCGCAAAATACAAAAAAAAACTATAGACTTATGACGCCTTCAACTTTTTCTGCAACTTCCTTATATTTTTCAATAACTGCAGTAGGGTTTCGCATCAATAAATTAACGGAAACACTTGTGTATTTCCCTTTTTTAGATTCAACGGTATTAATAACCGCACCCATATTATCAAAAATACCTTCTAATATGGATATTTTTTTAGTATCCGATTTTACTATAAACTTATACAAGTATTCGGCTGGCCAACTTGACGTGTCGTGTAATTGTGCCTCTAATTTTTCGTAAAATTCGTCTGGATTTGGAGGTGTACTCATAATAAATTAAATATTGTACAAATATAGAGTTTTGTTTCGATTTTTTTTATCCCAGTTAAATTCCGATTTTTACATCAAATATTTCACAATTGAGCACAAAAAAAATTGTTATTACCGGTGGTCCTGGAACCGGAAAATCTACATTAATTAACGACCTAATTCAACGAGGCTACACATGTCTGGAAGAGATTTCCCGTCAAGTAACGCTGAATGCCAAAAAGGAAGGAGTTGATCAATTGTTTTTAACCAATCCATTATTATTTAGTGAACTACTATTAAAAGGAAGGCAAAAACAATTTTTAGATGCTGATATGTTTAAAAATACCACGGTTTTTTTTGATAGAGGCATTCCAGATGTTTTAGCATATATGGATTTTATTGGTGATACCTATCCACAATATTTTGTTGATGCTTGTAAAACTCATAATTATGATATGGTTTTTATTCTAAAACCTTGGGAAGCCATATATACTAGTGACAATGAACGCTACGAGAGTTTTGATGAAGCTTTAAAAATACACGATAATTTAGTAAATACTTATAAAAATTACAACTACACGCTAATAGATGTTCCTTTTGATACTGTTGAAAATAGAACAAATTTTATTCTTAAAGTATTAGGGCATTAAATGGAACACCCTATAAACATATTAGAGCGCTATTGGAACTTCACCTCATTTAAACCAGAACAGGAAGCAATTATAAATGCTGTTTTAAATGGTGAAGACACTTTTGTACTTCTACCTACGGGCGGCGGAAAATCGTTATGTTTTCAAATTCCAGCATTAGCAAAAAATGGTATTTGTATTGTTATTTCACCTTTAATTGCGCTTATGCGTGATCAAGTAAAATCTTTAAATGATAAAGGGATCAAGGCCATGTCTATAACTAGTGGTATTAGTTTTAACGATCTCGACACACTTTTAGATAATTGTATTTACGGAAATTATAAATTTTTATATCTATCACCCGAACGGTTACAGCAGGAATTGGTACAGGATAGAATCAAACAAATGAATGTGAATTTAATTGCGGTTGATGAAGCTCATTGTATTTCTCAATGGGGAAGTGATTTTAGACCAGCATACAAAAACATCACGTTGTTACGTCAACTACAACCTAACGTAAATGCAGTTGCTCTAACAGCTTCTGCAAAACCAGAAGTTGTAAATGATATAATCGATGAACTCGATTTTATACAGCCAAAAATATTTAAACAATCATTTTTAAGATCCAATTTAGCATATATGGTCTTTCATGAAAATGATAAATATTACAGACTTGAAACCATTTTAAAAAAACATAAAGAATCGTCAATTATTTATGTTAGAAACAGAAAACTAACTATAGAAATTAGTACATTTTTAAAATCTAAAAACATAACTTCTACATACTATCACGGAGGACTTTCAAATCCTGAAAAAGATAGTAATATGAACGCCTGGGTAAATAACCAAAAGCAGGTAATGGTTGCCACTAATGCCTTTGGTATGGGTATTGATAAACCAGATGTAAAAACAGTTATTCATTTAAATTTACCAGAAAGTATAGAAAGTTATTTTCAAGAAGCAGGAAGAGTTGGTCGAAATGGAGACAAGGCATTTGCGGTTATCTTAAAAAATAAAAGTGATGAAGTTTTAGTGAAAAATCAGTTTTTAAGTGTCTTACCTAGTGTAGATTTTGTAAAACAAATATATCGAAAGCTGTGCAACTATTTTCAAATATCCTATGGTGAAGGTGAATATTTAACCTTCGATTTTGATTTTAATTCGTTTTGTAAAACTTACGAATTCAGTTCTATTTTATGCTATAATGCGCTTTTATTATTAGATAGAAATAGTGTTATAACATTATCAAAACAGTTTAAGAATAAAGTTACGGTTCAATTTATTATCTCAAACAATGCACTCTTTCATTATTTAGATACACATCAAGAATATGGGATTATTGTAAAATCCATTCTTAGAATGTATGGAGGTATTTTTGATCATATTACAAAAATCGATTTAGGAAAAATTATTGATAAAGCTTCAGTATCCGAAAGCGTTTTAGTTAATACCTTACAGCAACTGGAACATGATGGGGTAATTAGCCTAAATTTAGCTAAAACTGATGCACAAGTTACTTTTATCGAGCCACGAGAAGATGATAAAACTATCAACAGGATTGCTAATATAATTGAACAACAAAAAAAATTAAAACAGCAACAGGTAAAAGCGATGCTTAATTATGTTGAAAATGATTCGGTATGCAAAAGCATGCAGCTTCTCGCCTATTTTGGTGAAAAAGACATGAAACCTTGCGGAATTTGTTCAGTTTGTATAAATTCTAAGAAAAGTAACGCACCGCAAGATATAAAGACTATTAAAAATCGAGTAATTGAAATATTAGAAACCGGTGACCAATCATCACGAAATATAATTAGTCAAATAAAATGTTCTGAAGCTGAATTAAAAAACGTTTTAAAATTGCTTATGGAACATCATATTATAATTATTACACCAGCAAACACATATAAATTAAGTCATACATGAAATGAGCTCCTTACTTTTCAATTTATTTTGAACCAACCGAAGCGAATTACATCTAACATATAAGGAAAAAATAAAAATCAGTAGATGAAAGATTTAAGAATAGTTTTTATGGGCACACCTGATTTTGCAGTTGCTACATTAAAAACTTTGGTAGAAAACAAATACAACATTGTTGGAGTTATTACTGCCCCAGATAAACCAGCAGGTCGTGGACGTAAATTACATGAAAGCGCTGTAAAATTGTATGCAAAATCTGAAGGATTAAATATTTTACAACCTACCAATTTAAAAAATGAAGACTTTTTAAAAGAATTAGAATCACTTAACGCAAATCTTCAAATTATTGTGGCATTTAGAATGTTACCAAAAGTAGTTTGGCAAATGCCTAAATATGGTACTTTCAATTTGCATGCTTCTTTGTTACCAAACTATCGTGGTGCAGCACCAATTAACTGGGCTATTATTAATGGGGAAACAAAAACTGGAGTTTCAACATTTTTTATTGATGAAGATATTGACACTGGAGATATGATTTTGCAAGAAGAAACTAATATAGATCCAGCCGATAATGCTGGAAATTTGCATGACAATCTTATGGAAATGGGTAGCAGATTAGTTTTAAAAACAGTTGCATTAATAGAAAAAGGGAAGGTAACAACAATTCCTCAAAAGGATATAAAAGACATTAAAACCGCTTATAAGCTTAATAAAGACAACTGTAAAATCGATTGGAACGATACCTTAGATAATATTTACAATAAAATTCGAGGATTAAGTCCGTACCCTGCAGCATGGTGTACATTGATTAATGGAGAAGTTGAATTAGACATTAAAATATATGCCGCCGAAAAGGATTACTTTACGCATTCAAAAGCTATTGGTACGATAGAAGCATCAAAAAATGAACTAAAAGTAGCAGTATCAAAAGGTTACATTTTAATTAAGGAAATTAAACTTCCAGGTAAGCGTACTATGGATATAAAATCCTTATTAAATGGATATAAATTTGAAGAAAATGCCAGAATGCTGTAAACCCTTATTCTCATTGCTATTTGTAAATAATCGATGAAATGCATTGCCTTTATTAACAAATGCCTTGAGTTATCAACAAAACGGCGTTTTTCCCTTGCTATTACTTGTGTGATTGCATAATCCGTATAAATTTGTAGAGGTTAAATACATATTTAACCATTTTATTAATAATTAAACTTTTATATTATGAACAAAACAGATTTAATCGATGCAATGGCAGAACATGCAGGAATTACTAAAGCCGCTGCTAAAAAAGCTTTAGAATGTGCTATTATTGAAATAGAAGGTGCTTTACAAAAAGGCAACAGAGTTTCTTTAGTAGGATTTGGATCTTGGTCAGTTTCTAAAAGAGCTGCAAGAGACGGAAGAAACCCTCAAACAGGACAAACAATCAAAATCAAAGCTAAAAACGTTGTTAAGTTTAAAGCAGGATCTGATTTAGCAAGTGCAGTAAACTAGTTAATCAGTAAATTAATATAGAAAATGCCTTCATTTTATGAAGGCATTTTTTTTATATCTTATTAAAACAGTTGCATGTTTAATAAATAAATATTAGATTTAGTTGTTAAATACTCTAAATATGGTAACAACAAAACCCAAAAAAGGAGATTTATTAATCGCTGAACCTGCAATTATAGGCGACGTTTCTTTTAACAGATCTATAGTTTTATTAGCAGATCATACTCTAGAAGGATCCATTGGGTTTATTCTTAATAAACCGCTTGATTACACCATAAATGATTTAATACCAGAGGTTGAGGCCACATTTAAAGTTTATAATGGAGGTCCTGTTGAGCAGGATAATCTATATTTTATTCATAAAATCCCAGATTTAATTCCAAATAGCATTGAAATCTCATTAGGAATTTATTGGGGAGGCGATTTCTCAAAAGTTGCCGAATTAATTAAAGATGATACTATAAAAGAAAATGATATACGTTTTTTTCTTGGTTATTCTGGCTGGGATACAAGCCAATTGGAAAGTGAGTTAAAAGCTAATTCTTGGGTAGTTACTAAAAACATTTACAAGAAAAATATTATCGAAAAAGATTATGAAACTTTCTGGAAAGAAAAAATGCTAGAGTTTGGTGGCGATTACAGTATATGGTCTAACGCCCCAGAAAATCCCAGTTATAATTAACTTAATCTAATTTGTACATTTAATTTTTGAAGTAACATTTTAGAGACTTCATTGGTATATGTCTTCTTTCTGTATTTACTTACCGGTTGAATACCCTGAATGACATTTGTAAAAAACATTTCGTCAGCTTTTTGAATTTCGAAAGGAGAAATTGACTGTTCTACTAGATCGTAATCTGGTAACGTATTAATTAAATTTATTAACTGTGTACGCATGACTCCTTTTAAACAACCATCTAAAATAGGAGGCGTTTTAATCACATTTCCGTTTACTAAAAATATATTGCCATTTAGAGCTTCAATAACATGTTTATTTGTATTTAAAAGTATGCAGTTATGCAAGTTATTTTCCTTGGCATAAATACTTCCAATTACATTTAATGCTTTATTATTCGTTTTTAACGTAGAGAGCAAGCCAGGAGAAATGAAATAATCTTTAAATAAATCAACTTCGTAATAATCTGTTTTTAAAATATAAAAATCCTCATTTATTGGTTTAACTGAGATAATAAAACTGATATCGTTAGTATCAGGATTGTAATAACCACCCTCGTTTCTATTTACCATCAATTTTACTCTTGCGGATGATTTTGAAAACTTATTTGCTTCTAATGTTTTATGAATCTCATCACTCAAAAATTCCATTGTAAAATTCATTGGTATTTCCATACGTAAAATACGCATTGATGCCATAAGCCTAAAATAATGATCTTCCCAAAACAAGATTTTACCGTAACTCGTTTTTATTGTTTCAAAAAGGGCATCACCATAAGTATACCCTCGGTTTTGAAAGGATAAAACATTGTTTTCTGGTAATAGGGTTCCGTTAAAATTTATCATAAAAAAATCCCGCTTATAAATTAAAAGCGGGACAAATATAATTTAAATTATACTATTAAAATTTAGGCTGAACCTAATACTTGTTTTAAACTAGAAATTTGGTTTTCCCAAAGCATTTTAGCTTCTTCAATTTCATCTTCTTCAGCAAAATCTGTAATCATTAAAGACACATCTTTTGTTATTTCGTCAACTTGAATTCTTATTTCAAAATAATAGGTTTGATCATCCTCTTCATCTTCAACCCATCTAAATTTAATTCGCTCGCCACTCTTTTTATTTAAAAGTTTAGCTTTTTCTTCACTGTCATCCCAAATAAAGGTAAAATATTCGCCGCGAGAATTTACATTATCTGAAAACCATTCAGACAAACCTGATGGTGTAGAAACATACTGATATAATAATTGAGGTGAAGCGTGTATTGGAAATTCAATATCAAATTTAACTTTAT
Organism: Flaviramulus sp.; assembly: GCF_013001275.1. Lineage (GTDB taxonomy): Bacteria > Bacteroidota > Bacteroidia > Flavobacteriales > Flavobacteriaceae > JABDMV01. The sequence goes on along the minus strand of NZ_JABDMV010000087.1, from coordinate 2,846 downwards.
CGGCCATAAGTACTTTTAAAATTTATATTGCTCAATATATACATTAATTGATAAGAATTACAATAATTTTTAAAAATATTTTACCCAAGTTCTGTTTGCTTACATTAATATTGTTTTTATATTTGCAGCCTTAAATTAGGCGAGGTAGCCCCGCCTGAACGAATTCATTCGGGCAGGTCAGTTGGTTCCCTTGTAAACAAAGCCTAATTTAAAATTGTTTTCGAAATGTTCTTTGTTTATGTCTTGTATAGTACTAAGTTTGATCGACACTATGTAGGTATGACTTCTAATTTAGATAGAAGATTGAAAAACCATAATGCAGGAAGTGTGAAATCAACCAAAGCTTTTGCTCCTTGGAGTATAATCCACAGTTAAGCTTTCGACACAAGACTTGAGGCGAGACAAAGAGAAAAGTATTTGAAATCTGCTGCCGGAAGACGGTGGCGAAAACAAAATTTGGCGAGGTAGCTCAGTTGGTTAGAGCGTCGGATTCATAACCCGGAGGTCGGGGGATCGTGCCCCCCTCTCGCTACAAAGAAATTAAAGAAAAAGTCGGAGATTAATCTTCGACTTTTTTTGTTTAAAACTTCTGGAATTTGAATAAAATATTAAAAGACTAATTAATTACTCGTGTTCCGTCAGAAAGCTTAAATGAATAGTATGTGCAATCTTTATTGAATTTTAACTTATATTCTTTTAAAACAGACATTTTAAAAGATTCAACAGCTCCTTTAGTAATTAAATTAATTGCACAGCCGCCAAAGCCACCTCCTATCATTCTTGCTCCTAAAACTTGCACGTTCAATTTGGCTTGCTTCACCAAAAAATCCAGTTCTTCACAACTTACTTTATATAGATTTTGCAATCCGAAATGGGATTCATAAATAAGTTTTCCTAAGGTTTTTAAATCTCCTCGCTCTATAGCTTCTGAAGCTTTAACAACACGATTATTTTCTTGGATGACATACAACGCTTTTTGATAGTCTTCTACAGACAATTCGTTTTTAATAGATTCCAAATTAACTTCTGTAACATCTCTTAATGCATTTACATTTAGCTTGCTAGCTATAGATTCACAAACGGCACGTCTGTCATTGTAAGCACTGTCCGATAAACTGTGTTTCACATTGGTATTGATTAAAAGCAACTCATGGTTTTTAAAATCAATTTCGTATTGTTTTGATTCCATGGTTCTACAATCTAAAAGTAACGCATGATTTTCAATACCAAACATACTGGCATACTGATCCATAACTCCGCATTTCACCCCAACATAATTGTGCTCTGCTTTTTGCGAGATTAAAACCAGTTCCTTTTTTGTTAATCCTAATGTGAATATTTTATTAAGGCCAAATACAACGCTATTTTCTAGTGCTGCTGAAGAAGACATACCCGCACCTACAGGAATATTACCGCCAAAAACCATATTAAAATTACTTATGGTTTTACCTTGGTTTTGAATTTCGTTAACCACCCCTAAAACATAGTTTTGCCAACTTCCTTCTGGATAAGGTTTCAAGTTATTTATAGAAAATTCCAGCATTTCGGCTTTATCAATAGCATATACTGTTGATATATTTGAATTACTTCTAGAAATTGCAGCGATTATGCCTTTATTAATTGCAGCCGGAAGTACAAAACCATCATTATAATCCGTATGTTCGCCAATGATGTTAATTCTTCCAGGTGAAAAAATCAAAACGGGGTCACATTGAAATTTATCAATAAAAATATTATTAATGTTTGCTTTTAAAAATGTATTCATTTTTTAAATAACAATCTTTTCTGTTTCTAGTTATGTTGTTTTATATGAAATAATAATTTTAAAGTAACTCAAAGGCGAATAAGTTATTTAACAATCACTACTATTTTAGTTTAAGATAATAAAAAAACGGCTTAGAATTATCTAAACCGTTTATCATAATAATTACTCTGCTACGAGTAAATGTTTAATTTCTAAATTTAATTAGTTCCATTGATAAACTTAGGCTTTATAACTAACATAATCCATCCCCAGTTTTGTCCGCTTGCTGCAGCATCTTCAGTGATACCTTTTAGCTCATACATTCCATCGCTTGCAAACATTTGAGAATAACCAGCTACTAAAGTGTAACCTTTAAACTTCTTTTTGAATACTAAATCTATTTCTGTTCCTAAAGATTTTTCTCCACTCGGTAAATCTTGCTCTCCACTAAAATTTAAAGCTTTTACTAAAAGGTTAGATGTTTCACTTAATTTAAAGTTTGCGCTTATATGAATATCTACTAAGCCAATTGAATTTGCATGATTCCCTACATAGAAATAATCCATAAATCCATTAAACTTATGGTTAGTTCCATACAACGGGAAAAAGGCACCAGTTTCACCGGCACTACCATCGTTTCCACTAATAATTTCTATACCAGCACCTAAACCAACTTTTGGAGATGCTTTATAGGTTAAATCTAGTCCCAATAAATGGGCGCCTTTAACATCAACTTCGCCTTGACGTTTTCCTGTTTGAAAAAACGCATTAAGCGCAGCACCAAAACTTCCTTTTTTATAATTTAAGTGCGTGCCTAAAGTTTGTAAATTACTTACACCATCAGGATTGCTAGTAGTATCAAATTCTTGAAAACCATTATTCATTAATAATAGACTACCTGTTAAGTTTGCCCAAGATTGCTTTAAATATGCGTATTGCATGGTTTTATATGAAAAGAAACCTGTTGTATTATATGCTGTTCCTGCATTTACAAAACCTGTTGGATTCGAATAATCTTGATTGAAGGCTAAAGCAACGTCCAACATAAATTTATCTTTCTTGTATTTAATTAATCCGGCATCATGGTTACGTCCTTGTTGTG
>NZ_JABDMV010000083.1 GCF_013001275.1 Flaviramulus sp. | reverse complement strand
TTAAAAGCGCAAAACACAAAGCATTATATTTTGAATTATCAATTTAATGCTGAAAGAAAAATTTTTAGAGCCGAAGCTTATTACAAAAAATACAATGATTTAATAAAATATGATTCCGATTTTGCTGATTTTGATAGTAATTACAATAACAATGGTTTTGGTTTTGCAAAAGGTATTGACTTGTTTTGGCGTGATAGTAAAAGCTTCAAAAATTTCGATTACTGGGTAAGTTATTCACTTTTAGATACTAAGCGCGACTACAATAATTACCAATCATCATCACAACCTAATTTTGCCAATACACACAATCTGTCTGTAGTTGGAAAGTATTGGGTTGACGATTGGCGCAGTCAAGTTGGGTTTAGTTATGCATTGGCATCAGGCAGAACATATACTAACCCAAACATCCCAGGTTTTTTAAACGAAAAAACAAAATCTTATAATAACTTAAGCTTAAACTGGGCGTATCTTATAAGTCCGCAAAAAATATTATATGCGTCTGTAAATAATGTTTTAGGAACTAAAAACATTAATGGTTATCAATATGCCGATACACAAGATGTGAATGGAAATTTTAATCGTCGCGCATTACAACCAGCAGCAGATCAGTTCTTCTTTGTAGGTTTCTTTTGGACTATTAGCGATGATAACAAAAGCAACCAATTGGAAAATTTATAATTGAAGTTAGATTATTTCGTGGGTATATAATAATTGGAATGCTACAAATTAGAATAAAAAGCGCAAACTTATCAACTTAAAATTCATTAGTAATTGTTCATTCTTAGAACAGTCCGTATTCATTCGGTGAATCTTTTAATATTGGCTGACCCAAATCCCAAGCTTCAATTATTTTATTGGTTTTAAATTTAAAAATATGGACTACAGCGATATCCATATCTTGTTTTATTACATGAGAATGCGTAATGACAGTATCATCATCTTCGTAGCAATATTTAATTTCAATAGACTTATTTGGACTAGTTTGATGCGCCTCTTCCATCGCTGTTAGCAAAGCCTCGCGACTTCCTTGAAAATATTGATTATGGTGTATAAAATCAGTGGCAACAAACTTTTTATATGCTTCTTGAATATGTCCTGTTCCTGCTAATTTCAGAAACGATATTGCCATTTCCTTTTTTGTCATATTGCAATTATTTAAGTGATTAATAATTAACTAAAAATATTATTTTAAATTTTTACAGTTTAATATTTAAACCTAAAGCAATTTAATTACAAAGCTAAATATTTTCTAATACTGTATGTAACATAAATTACATTAATGATTGATGTTTTTCCTTAGCACGTGCAACGTGTACTCAAACAAAATATTACTGATCGATTATTTATGTATATAACTGCTAATTAGACTAATAATTCTGAATTATTGACATAAACTAATGAAAAAATGTCAGAATATGGATGTGAATATTCTAACAAAAGGACAATTTTACCTATATTCCGGTTTGGTATTTTTATTGCTTTTAATAGGTTAAATATTATTAAAATAAATGTTTAACTTAAATTTTTTTAACAATGAGCAATTTAGCAACATTACCGAAAAATGGGAGTTTAGCAAATAAAAATACAACTTCAAACTTCCCTTTATTTTCAAATTGGTTTGATGATTTACCATTAAGCGAATTTCCATCATTATTTTCTTCAAATTTTAACACAGGTATGTCTTTACCTAAAGTAAATATAAAAGAAGTTTCAGATGCTTTTATCGTAGAGATGGCGGTTCCTGGATTAAAAAAATCAGATTTTAATATAAATTTAGAAGATAACATATTATCTATTTCTGCAGAGCTACAAGAAGAAAATGAAGATAATAAAGATGGTTACACGCGTAAAGAATTTGGTTACTCGTCGTTTAAAAGAACGTTTACGTTACCGGAAACTGTAAATGACAGTAAAATTAATGCGAGCTATAACGAAGGCATTTTGCTATTGCATCTTCCTAAAAAAGAAGAGGCAAAACAAAAACCACCTCGAACTATAAAAATCTCGTAATAGCTTGAACTGAATTAGTCAAATTCCACTAAATTTTAAAAATGAAGCTGCCATATTTTTGGTGGCTTTTTTTTATAACATGACATTTATCATTCTTATTTAGAGACGATTATAATAATTTTATAATATAAAATATTATTATAATGAAATCTAAAAAGAACCCTAATTTGGAGATTAGTAGAAATAGCGGCATTTATTTTGCGATTGGGCTGAATTTAATGTTGCTATTATCTTGGCAAGCATTAGAATATAAAACGTATGAAAAAGACGTTGTTGCCCTAGAAATAATGGAAGTTGAAAGCACTTTTGAGGAAGAAATTCCAATTGTAAATGTAAATATGCCGCCACCGCCACCACCACCTGTTTCTATTCAAGAATCAATTCAAATTGTTGAAGATGTTGAAGAGATTCAAGAAACTGTTATAGAAAGCACCGAAACGGGACAAGATGACGCGATAGAAGAATACGTTGTAGAGGTTAGCGATGTTAATGTGGAAGAAGTAGATGAAGATGTTGAAGTGGCTTTTGCCGTGATTGAAGTTGTGCCTGTTTTTCCTGGTTGCGAAGGATTAAACAAGGAAGCAACCAAGGAATGTTTTCAAAATAAAATGAAAGAACATGTAGTTAAAAACTTTAGATACCCGCAATCAGCGCTCGATCTTGGTATTCAAGGGCGCGTATCGGTACTATTTGTGGTAGACTCAAATGGATACACAACTAAAATTCGGTCTCGAGGACCCG
>NZ_JABDMV010000076.1 GCF_013001275.1 Flaviramulus sp. | reverse complement strand
GTAAAAGTTTATCCATCATCAAAAACTTTAAAACTTATTCAAAATAAAGCGAAACAGAAGTTATTTTATATAGATAAAAATATTCCCACCGCACCATTTTCTCGTTTTGCTTATCTCTCAGAAATAGAAGATGCCGTTAATAATGGCGGTTTAGACTTTCCTTTTGTTTGGAAAGCTGCACAATTTGGATACGATGGAAATGGGGTAAAAATAGTAAAAAAGCTATCAGATTTAGAAGGATTACCGCATGGAGAATGCATTGCTGAAAACTTAGTGCCTTTTAAAAACGAATTAGCAGTTATAGTCGCTCGTAGTGTTTCTGGCGAAATAAAATCCTTTCCAATAGTAGAAATGGAATTTCATCCTGATGCCAACCAAGTTGAATATGTTATTTGTCCAGCAAGAATATCATCAGAAGTTGCAAAAAAAGCTGAGGCAATTGCTTTAAAAACATCTGAATCCTTTAATCATGTTGGATTATTAGCTGTTGAAATGTTTCAAACAAAAGATGATGAGATTTTGGTAAATGAAGTTGCACCAAGGCCTCATAACTCTGGTCATCAAACTATTGAAGCTAGTTTTACATCTCAATTTGAGCAACATATTAGAGCAATTTTAAATTTGCCTCTGGGGAGCACTGAAAATAAAGTTGGTGGTGTTATGGTAAATTTAGTTGGAGCCGAAGGATTTACGGGCGAAGTCGTTTACAAAAACATTGATTCTATAATGAAAATGAAAGGTGTTACACCTCATATTTATGGAAAGAAGCAAACCAGGCCTTTTAGAAAAATGGGACATGTTACTATTGTAAATAAAGACATAAATGAAGCTAGAAAAATAGCTGAAGAAGTAAAAAAAACAATCAAAGTAATAAGTAAATAACTATGAGTAAAGTTGGAGTAATTATGGGAAGTAAAAGTGACCTTCCTGTTATGCAAGATGCCATAGACACTTTAAAAGGGTTTGATATTGAAGTTGAAATCGATATTGTTTCGGCACATAGAACGCCAGAAAAATTATTCGATTACGGCAAAAATGCCCACACCAGAGGTTTTTCGGTAATTATAGCTGGTGCTGGAGGCGCTGCACATTTGCCAGGAATGATAGCTTCCTTATCGCCACTTCCTGTAATTGGCGTACCTGTAAAAAGCAGTAATTCAATTGATGGTTGGGATTCTATACTTTCTATTCTGCAAATGCCCGGAGGTGTACCCGTGGCAACTGTTGCACTAAATGGTGCTAAAAATGCTGGAATTTTAGCTGCACAGATTATAGGCGCAAGTGATAAATGTGTTCTTGATAAAATTATAATTTATAAGGAAGGTTTAAAAATAAAAGTTCAAGAATCTGCTAAAGATTTGAAATAAAAAAAGCCCCAATAAAAATTCGGGGCTTTTTTAGCTATTACAAATAATCTATCTGAGTTAGTCACTCTTCTAATTGTAGGCGACTAAAATATAAAAAAGTTTGTTCTTCTATAAAATTTAAAGCATTTTTTATCACATTATTCGATAAAGTGATAATTAAAGGCTTTTCCGTTTTCCTTCGTTATTTTTTGATTACTTTTTTGGATACCGATGACGCGTTTTCAAAACCATATTTTACAACATAAATTCCTGTTGTAAGGCTATTAGTTTGTAAAGATTCGTTAAAAATAGTTTTAATTATTTCTCGTCCAGTAATATCAAATAGTTGTATTGTACTAGGTAATTTTGCATTCTTTATTTTAGTAACTAGTTGATCGTTCACGAAAAAGGGATTAACACCTTTAACCGCTTCAACCTGATCTTCGGTACTTAAACTTTGATTATAACTATAATGTAACACAAATCTGGAATTATCTTCAATAGGATTTGGAACGTCAAAAGTGTAATCTGATGTTCTTAAATCCGTTATAACATTCAATAATTTATCTTCCAATAAAATATCAAAATTAGAATCAATATATTCCAAAGCCACCGATAAAGTATAATTTCCAGAATTTGCAACTTCAAAACCAAGTGGTATTTCAATATCTTCATTTTCTTCTAAAACAGAGCGCCCTTGTATTACATATTTCATATTGTCGATTAGGCTGTACAATTCGACCGAGGCACCGTCATTCACAAATTTACCGTCATACATACTTTCATAACCATGGGTAGCACCTGGAATAAAACCTATTAATATAGGGCTATAACCGGCAGAACCAGATAGTCTTAACCATGATTTACCATCATCGTTATTAATTTTTTTATTGCTATTGCTTTTTAAGAACTGATCGTTATTTCCAACAACTTTATGAGAATTTTTAAAAGTCGCTGTTCCTGCTTGTAAAGAATTAACAAACACACCTAAACCAGCAGGTATAAATTCTGTAATTCCTGGTTCTGATGGACCCGTACCGTAATTGTAACTTACATAATCACTCGCCGAGTTATTAGGCCCCGTAAAACTTTGTCTCCAATAATACATAGTCCCTTCTAATACATCGCTATTATCCTCGTAAAACTTTTTCCAATCGATAGCTGAGGCATATGGATTTCCTATTAAATTATCCATATCTGTAGGACTATTATAATAAATAGATACATCTATTTCACCATTGTTTAACATTCCAGAAAAAGTTCGTGATATCACACCGGAATCACTAACTGAACGAATAAAATAACCTTTACCTACTTCCATATTTGCGGTTGTTGGAGTTTCGACAAAACGTGATGGATTTTGTGACGCATCATAGGCATAAACATGTACATGATTTGTAAAAATAGTATTGATTTGAGAATCTGTCGATGCCACTGGAGTTGACCAAATAGAATAAAAAAGCGCCTGATAATTTGGTGTATTTCTGTTAATAATTAACGAACCTGCTCCCGCAAGAGGTTTGCTTTCTCTAACTTGAAGCGAACCATTATTTTCGATAATTAACTCGCCATCATTTAATAAATCATAAGCCACATCTAAGGTACCACCATCTTGAATGGTAATTTTACCTGGTTCAGAACCATGGCTTTCAAGCTCAATATCGCCGGTAACAACAGTTGAACTAATTTCGGGGTAAAAAGTACTTTGATTTTTAATTTTAACTGGTTCTTGTTTTGCAGCATCAGGAACCTCAAGAGATTTCCAATTTAATGGATTAGACCAATCGGTATCCACATTTCCTTCCCACTCTTTGACGCTTGGTGGACTATCATTATCTAAATCTGTAACAACATCATCTTCTAGAAAAGTCATAGTATCACCATCTAAAGCAACAATTAGGTTATCTGAATTTACAGAAAGCAATAGGTTTTTTTTGTTATCATTAATTTCGGTTGCTGTTCTAGCATCGTCCCAAACTCTAAAACCCCATAAATATCCATCAAAATAATTCTCATCTCCGCCATCTTCATTAATTTGTTCTCCAAAAGAATATTCAGAAAATCCTGATGCTGTCCAGCTAGCTAAAACGGTTGGAAAAAACAATTTATCATTTTTAAATCCAACAAATAATTCTTTGTGATTACTATTTACTCCTATTTGGAAGCCGGCTTTTTCATCTTGTAATACGCCATCTAAATACCATTTTAGGTTCGTGTTACTTGCAGCCGTTGTTGGAGCTGTAGTAATTGGAGCATTATCAAAAACTAAAGATACGTGATACCAAGTACCTGCAGTAATAGGTTTTCTAAAGTAGGTGCCTGGCCATAAATCAGTATAATCACCAGTATCGATGTTATAGGCACCAATAATTAAATAACCTCCTTCAATATAACAGAGTATTGCGCCATCGTCGCTCCCTTCCATAAAAATAAACTGTCTTAGGGATGTGTTATTTGCATAAAAAAAGGTTTCGTATGTTCTGTTACTAATTACCGTTTCATTAATATTTGTAGAGTTAGGAAATTTAAAAACATCCTTTTCTACATTGTTTACATAGAAACCAGTATTAGGAGCTTGTGACCATAATATGGAATGAATAATTAAACATAAAAGAAAAGTAGATTTTTTCATTGATAAAGGGTTTAAGTATAAAATCAAGGTTTTGAATACTAAATTTTACAATATAAACCTAATCAATAATTTGTTTTTCATAGCTTAAATACTTATTTATTCGATAAAACACTTCCTTATGTAGTATTATAGCTACTTTTAAATTGTAAAACTCAAAATTATCCTACACCTTTTTTTTCTATTATTAACTATAAAATAATGTTAAACTTAAAATGAGTTTCATAAAAAATCTCCTAATAAACTCATAAAAACAAAATATATAATCATTTATTCCAATGAAATTATAATTTTACAATTCCTTTAAATAAGATAAAACCCAAATGAATATTCTAAATAAAAAATTTAATACGCCCTTTAATACAGCACCGTTCTCAAAAATTAAAAATTCTCATTTCCTACCGGCATTTAAACACGCGATTGAAGAAGCAAAATCAGAAATAAATTTTATTGTAAAAAATTCTGAAAAACCGACTTTTGAAAATACCATTGAAGCTTTGGATTATTCTGGTGAGCAATTGGATAGAATCTCGAGTATTTTTTTTAATTTAAATTCGGCTGAAACGAATGAAACCATTCAAAAAATAGCTCAAAAGGTATCTCCTTTATTATCAGAGTTTAGTAATGATATTACTTTAAACGAGCAATTATTTAAAAGAGTCAAAGTGGTATATGATGCAAAAAAGGACTTAAAACTTACGAAAGAACAAGCAACACTTTTGGATAAAAAATATAAAAGCTTTTCTAGAAATGGGGCCAATTTACCTGATGGAAAAAAAATAAAATTACGAGAAATTGATAAGCAATTAAGTCAACTAAAATTAAAATTTGGTGAAAATGTATTAGCAGAAACCAATAAATTCGAAATGTTAATAACTGACGAAACAGATTTATCTGGACTTCCCGAAGGCGCCATGGAAGCTGCTAAACAATTAGCAGAGTCAAAAGACAAAAACGGTTGGTTATTTACTTTAGATTACCCTAGTTATATTCCTTTTATGACTTATGCTGATAATCGAGAATTGCGAAAAAAAATTTCTTTTGCGGCGGGTGCTAAAGCTTTTCAAGGTGATAAATTAGACAACCAAAAAAATGTACTCGATATAGCAAAACTGAGATTTGAACGTGCCAACTTATTAGGCTACAAAACACACGCGCATTTTGTTTTAGAAGAACGTATGGCTGAAACGCCAGAAAAAGTTAAAAAATTTTTAAATGAGTTATTAGATAAAGCAAAACCTGCAGCCGAACGCGAATTTAAGGGCCTTGAAGAATTTGCTAAGAATTTAGATAATATCGAGCAACTTGAAAAATGGGACGGTGCATACTATTCAGAAAAATTAAAGAAAAAATTATTCAGTCTCGACGATGAATTATTGAAACCCTATTTCAAACTAGAAAATGTAATAAATGGCGCTTTTACCGTGGCTCATAAATTATTCGATTTAAATTTTGAAGAAATACATAATATAGACAAATATCATCAGGATGTTTTAACTTATAAAGTAACCGATGCCAATGGAGATTTAGTTTCCATTTTTTATGCTGATTTTTTTCCAAGAACTGGTAAAAGAAATGGAGCGTGGATGACATCCTACAAACCACAGTATGTAAAAAATAACAAAAATAACAGACCTCACGTTTCAATTGTTTGCAATTTTACAAAACCTACAAAAAGCAAACCTTCGTTATTAACTTTTAATGAAGTTACTACTTTGTTTCATGAATTTGGTCATGCTTTACATGGCATGCTAGCAAATACAACTTATCCAAGTTTATCGGGTACTAGTGTATATTGGGATTTTGTTGAATTACCAAGTCAAATTTTAGAAAACTGGTGTTACGAAAAAGAAGCGTTAGGAATTTTTGCAAAACACTATAAAACTGGAGAAGTTATTCCGATGGATTTAGTGAAAAAGATTAAAGCTTCCGCAACATTTCACGAAGGAATGCAAACGCTTCGTCAAATAAGTTTTGGTTTGTTAGATATAAGTTGGCATGGTAAAAACCCAACAAAAATATCTGATGTAAAAGCTCATGAAGTAGCAGTTTTTAAAAACACGTCTCTATATCCGGAAACAAAAGAAACCTGCATGAGTACTTCTTTTTCTCACATATTTCAAGGTGGGTATTCTTCAGGATATTATAGCTACAAATGGGCTGAAGTTTTAGATGCTGATGCTTTTGAATATTTTAAAGAAAGCGGTGTTTTTAATAAAACAGTTGCAACCAAATTTAAAGAAAATGTACTTTCTAAAGGTGGTACAGAAAACCCAATGACGCTTTATAAACGCTTTAGAGGTCAAGCACCAAAACCAGATGCTTTATTAAGACGTGCTGGATTGATAAAGAATTAAAATCCATTTATTTATCTTATTTTTGATATAGAATAATAGCCTTTAAAATGCCAATACATCAAATAAATCCTAATAAGTGGATCGATTCGTATTCCGATTACTTATTCAATTTCACTATTTCTCGTGTAAGCGATCGTGAAATAGCTCAGGATTTGGTACAAGATACTTTTTTGGCAGCACTAAAATCGATGAAAAACTTTAAAGGTGAAGCAAGCGAACGCACTTGGCTAATTTCCATTTTAAAGCGAAAAATTATTGATTATTATAGGAAAATAAATTCTAATAAAGGAAAAGCTGAAATGCGTATTTCTTACAACGGCGATTCTGAAACTGAAGGCGATTGGTTAGAAGAACGCGTTGCCGACCCTTTTGATAAAACTGCAGAAGATAAAATGCAAAACGAAGAACTGGGTGAAGCCATACTTAAATGTCTCAGTAAATTACCGGTAAAACAAGCCGAGGTTTTTAAAATGAAAACCATTCAAGGTTTTGATACCAAAGTTATTTGTAATGAACTAAATATTACAGCGTCTAATCTTTGGGTAATAATTCATAGAGCCCGTACATCGATGGCTACTTGTTTAAAAGAAAATTGGTTTTAATTATGAGTAAAATGAAAGTTATGATTCCGTGTGAAGAGGCAAATCAAACTTGCGACAAATCTCAATATAATGAAGTTAACCTTTGGGATAAAATTAAACTAAGTATTCATTTAATACTTTGTAAAGCTTGCAGAAAATACACAAAAAATAACTCCAAATTATCACGTATTATTAAATTGGCCAACGTAAAATTACTAGATAAAACTTGTAAAGAAGCAATGAAAAAAGATATTGAAAATGCTTTAAAAAATCAATCAAATTAATCAAGCCTTAAAAGTAATATTAGCCAAAATATTGGCAATGCCTCAACTAAAAATGAACTATAATACTTTCCTTGTTGTATTTTAGAAAACAATAGCAATAATAATGTTGTCACTGATACTATTAATAGCACTATAATTTTTTTAATATCTATTTCATCTTTAAAAAATTCCAGGAAGAAAAAAACTATTACAAGTAAAACCCCTAATATTTTAGTTTGTTTTAAACCTATTTTTTGAGGAATTGTGGCTAGTTTTAAACTATCAAATTGCAAATCTCTAATCTCAAAAGGAAACATTAGTACAATTATTAAAACGAATCGCTGTAAACCAGTTATAAGTACATCAACACCAACAGTATAATTGTTGTTTATAAGTGGCAAAATAACAGTAACACCACTCCAAACTATCGCAATTACATATATTTTAAGACCACCAATACTTCGTAAATTATTCTTATTATCCAAAAACATATCCTTTGGTAAAAAAGGAACAGCATAAAACAAGGTGATAATACCAAACCCAAAAACACATAACAGAGTATTGGTTTGTAATTGGTAAATATAATAACACATTAAAAAGAAACATATAAACGAAAAAACTAATATAGTTTTAAACCAATTAGTTACCCTTCTATAATACGATTTTGCAATACCAAAATACTTTACAAAATTATAGCCAATTATTGAGGCATAGAAAACGAAAAACAACACATTTTTATCAAAAGAAATATCATATTCAATTAGTGTTATCCATGCTAATGATACTACCGCTAATGCTACATGAATACTACTGTTTATGTAAAAATTTAAAAGATGTTTTAAAATATTCATATTGTAAAAATAGTTAAACTGTTAATAACGTTTTCAAATGGTTAAAAACTTTCCATTTTTAGCAATTTATGATGCTTATTATTACTTAATTTTGCGAATTATATAATCAATTCTACATTTAATGAATACAAACGCTTTTGCACTGCGTCATATTGGCCCAAGAGAATACGACCAAAACTTAATGCTAAAAACTATTGGTGTTGATTCTTTAGACCAATTAATTTATGAAACAATTCCTAATGATATTCGATTAAAAAATGGGCTAAATTTAGATGAACCCATGTCAGAATATGAATATTTGCTTCATATACATGAATTGTCTAAAATGAACAAAGCGTATAAAACATATATTGGTTTAGGGTATCACCCCACCATTATGCCAGCAGTTATACAGCGAAATATTTTGGAAAATCCGGGTTGGTATACTGCATACACGCCGTATCAGGCTGAAATTGCCCAAGGTAGGTTAGAGGCGCTTTTAAATTTTCAAACTATGGTTATTGATTTAACCGGAATGGAAATTGCAAATGCGTCACTTCTAGATGAAAGTACGGCTGCTGCTGAAGCAATGAGTTTATTGTTTGCAGTGCGTGAGCGCGACCAGAAAAAAGCTGGAATTAATAAGTTTTTTGTTTCTGAAAACATATTACCTCAAACTTTATCATTACTTCAAACTAGGGCAAATCCAATAGGTGTAGAATTAATAATAGGCGATGAAGAAACTTTTGATTTTTCATCTGATTTTTTTGGTGCTATTTTACAGTATCCAGGAAAAAATGGGCAGATTACAGATATAAAAACCTTTATAAGTAAAGCCAACAATGCTCAAATCAAGGTAGCAGTTGCCGCAGATATTTTAAGTTTAGTTATGCTTGAATCTCCAGGTGCATTTGGTGCTGATGTTGTAGTTGGAACCACGCAGCGTTTTGGTATACCAATGGGTTATGGCGGTCCGCATGCTGCTTATTTTGCAACTAAGGAAGCCTATAAAAGGGATATCCCAGGTAGAATAATAGGAGTTACTAAAGATACTAATGGCAATAGAGCTCTGCGTATGGCCCTGCAAACACGCGAGCAGCATATAAAACGAGACAAGGCAACTTCCAATATATGTACTGCCCAAGTACTATTAGCAGTTATGGCAAGCATGTATGCCGTTTATCATGGTGCAGAAGGGCTGAAATTTATTGCTGAAAGTGTTCATAATAAAGCCTCTGCTTTGGCAAACGCTCTAATTAAATTAGGATACGACCAACTAAATAATTCTTACTTCGATACACTTCAAATAAAGGCTGAAGCCAAAAAAATCAAAAAAATTGCTTCAGAAAAAAAGGTGAATTTATTTTATCCTGACAAAGAAACTGTTACTATTTCGATAAACGAAACCACATCTATTCGAGACATAAATTATCTGATTTCCGTATTTGCTGAAGTAGCAGAAAAAGAAACTATTATAATATCTTCTTTTAATGATGCAAATAATATAAGTGCTACTATACAACGAAAAACAGATTTTTTAAATTTAGACGTATTTAAAACGTATCATTCTGAAACTGAACTGATGCGTTATATTAAATCATTAGAGCGAAAAGATTTAGCTTTAAATCACTCAATGATTTCTTTAGGGTCTTGTACTATGAAGTTAAATGCAGCCTCAGAGATGTTACCTTTAAGCATTTTTAAATGGGCAAACATTCATCCCTTTGTTCCTAAAAAGCAGGCGCAAGGTTATTTAACTGTTTTAAAGGAATTAGAAGACCAGCTTACCGAAATAACCGGATTCGCAGCAACATCATTGCAACCAAATTCAGGTGCTCAAGGGGAATTCGCTGGCCTTATGGTAATTAAAGCATATCACGAATCAAGAGGTGACCATCACAGAAATATTTGCTTAATTCCGTCTTCTGCACATGGCACCAATCCTGCCAGTGCAGTAATGGCAGGAATGAAAGTTATAGTTACAAAATCTACAGACGAAGGAAACATTGATGTCGATGATTTACGTGAAAAAGCAGAATTTCATAAGGATAATTTATCGGCTCTTATGGTTACATACCCATCCACACATGGTGTTTATGAATCTGCAATTAAAGAAATTACAAAAATTATACATGATAACGGCGGTCAAGTATATATGGATGGTGCAAACATGAATGCGCAAGTTGGCTTAACCAATCCCGGAAATATTGGTGCCGACGTATGTCATCTTAATTTACATAAAACATTCGCTATCCCCCACGGCGGTGGCGGTCCGGGTGTGGGCCCTATTTGTGTCGCAAAACAATTAGCACCTTTTTTACCAGGAAACCCAGTGATAAAAACTGGCGGAGAAAAATCTATAACAGCTATTTCGGCGGCGCCTTTTGGATCTGCATTGGCTTGCTTAATTTCTTATGGCTATATTAAAATGTTAGGCGCGGAAGGACTAACACAATCTACCAAAATTGCCATTCTAAATGCTAACTATATTAAAAAGCGCTTAGAAGGAAGTTTTGATACACTTTATTCTGGTGAACGTGGTAGAGCTGCACATGAAATGATTGTAGACTGCAGACCTTTTAAAGCTCAAGGTATAGAAGTAACAGATATAGCAAAGCGTTTAATGGATTACGGTTTTCATGCCCCAACCGTATCGTTTCCGGTGGCTGGAACTTTAATGATTGAGCCTACCGAAAGTGAAAGTAAAGCGGAAATTGATCGTTTTTGCGATGCCATGATTTCTATAAAAAAAGAAATAGATATAGTTTCAAAGGATGATGAAAATAATGTTTTAAAGAATGCCCCACATACGTTAGAAATGATAACTGCTAATGAATGGGATTTTCCGTATTCTCGAGAAGCAGCTGCTTATCCTTTAGATTTTGTGCGTGATAATAAGTTTTGGCCAAGTGTACGACGTGTTGATGATGCTTATGGTGATAGGAATTTAATATGTTCTTGTGCCCCAATTGAAGCCTATGCTGAGTCTTAAAAATGACATTTGAACATCGTAAAATTTAACTAAAACTGTTCTTATATTATTTAAAACATTTTATATTGCTCTTTACTAAATTAATTAACGGCAATTTTTGAATTTATGAGTATTAAAATTACTGGTACAGGAAGTTATATTCCAGCCAATATTGAGACTAATGAAAACTTTCATAATCATGAATTTTTGAACAGTGATGGTTCAACAATCAATGCACCCAATGAAGTTATAGTTAAAAAATTTAAAGCTATAACCGGTATTGCTGAGCGTAGATATGCTAAAAATCATTTAAACACCTCAGATTTAGCTTCTTTTGCTGCTGAAAAAGCTATTGAAAATGCCAAAATTAATAGAGAAGAAATAGACTATATTATAGTTGCCCATAATTATGGTGACTTAAGACACAACAGTATTCAAAGTGATACTGTTCCAAGTATAGCGTCAAGAGTTAAGCATCTTTTACAAATTAAAAACCCAAAATGCGTTGGATACGATTTACTTTTTGGTTGCCCAGGATGGGTAGAAGGTGTTATTCAAGCAAACGCCTTTATAAAATCTGGGATTGCTAAAAAATGTCTGGTAATTGGTGCAGAAACCTTATCGCGAGTAATCGATCCACATGATAGAGACTCAATGATTTATAGTGACGGTGCTGGTGCAGTAATAGTAGAAGCTACTGATGAAGTAGGCGGTATAATTGCACATGAATCTGCCACGTATGCTCAAGATGAAGCACATTTTATTTATTTTGGAGAAACCAATAAACAAGAAATAAATGATAAGCGCAGATACATTAAAATGTACGGTCGTAAAATTTACGAATTCGCCATTACTAACGTCCCACAAGCCATAAAATCTTGCTTGGACAAAAGTGGAATTAACATTAATGAAGTAAAAAAAATACTTATTCATCAAGCAAATGAAAAAATGGATGAAGCAATTGTAAAACGCTTTTATGAGCTTTACAATATGCAAATGCCAGATGGAATTATGCCGATGAGTATCGGGAAATTAGGAAACTCTAGCGTTGCAACGGTACCAACTTTATATGATATGATTTTAAAAGGCAATCTTGAAAATCAAGAAATAAAAAAAGGTGATATTCTTATTTTTGCTAGTGTAGGTGCGGGTATGAATATAAATGCCATTGTATATAAACATTAATAATGTACGAGAAAAGCTATCCTAGCAAGCGCTTTAAATACACCTTACAATTTTTACAAAAGCATATATCAACTTCAGAATCAATATTAGATTTAGGGGTTCCTAATCCTTTTTCTTCCATAATGAAGCATAATGGTTATACTGTTAGTAATACCAAAGGTGAAGATTTAGATTTGGATATTTCCACAATTAAAAATTCTAAGACAGAAGTAGTTACTGCATTTGAAATTTTCGAGCATTTACTTTCACCTTTTACTATTTTAAGATCAATAGAAGCTAACAAATTGGTAGCCAGTGTTCCTCTTAAATTATGGTTTTCTTCTGCATATAGAAGTAAAACGGATGATTTAGACAGACATTACCATGAGTTTGAAGATTGGCAATTCGATTGGTTATTAGAAAAGGCTGGATGGAAAATTATCGAAAGGCAAAAATGGACAAACCCAACTAAAAAAATAGGAATTCGTCCAATTCTTCGATTGTTTACACCAAGATATTATATAGTTTACGCAGAAAGAGTTTAACTTTGAGAATTAAACTTTAACTTTTGAATTTCTACATTATCATACCAGCACATAACGAAGAAGCGTGCATCGGGCTTACTTTAAATTCATTAGTAAATCAAACTGTTTTGCCAAAACGACTTGTTGTTGTAAATGATAATTCTACCGATAGAACCCAAGATATAATTGAAGCTTATGCTGAAAAGCACTCATGGATTTCGTTAATTAATTCAAAATCATCAAATGAGCATTTACCAGGTTCAAAAATCATCAAAGCCTTTTACAAAGGGTTTGAAACATTAGATGAAAACTACGACGTGATTTGTAAGTTTGATGCCGATTTAATTTTTCCGATTAATTATTTGGAGCAACTCTCTTTTCATTTCAAAAATAACGACAAATTAGGAATGGTATCTGGGTTTTGTTTTATTGAAAAAAATGGTGATTGGATTTTAGAAAATTTAACACGAAAAGATCATATTCGAGGCGCTTTAAAATCATATCGGAAAGAATGCTTTCTTCAAATAGGAAAATTAAAACCTTCAATGGGCTGGGATACTGTTGATGAGCTACTTGCCAAATACTATGGATGGCAAATTTTAACGGATGATTCGTTACATGTAAAACATTTAAAACATACTGGCGAAAGTTATAATAAAGCAGCAAAATATCTACAAGGTGAAGCCATGCATAAAATGCGTTATGGTTTTTTAATAACATTTATTTCAGCTCTAAAATTGACTTACAAAAAAGGTAGTTTCACCTTATTTAAAGATTATATGGCTGGTTATTTTAAAGCAAAAAAAGAAAAAATTGATTTTTTAGTTTCTGACGAAGAAGGTAAATTTATAAGAAAATTACGTTGGAAAGGGATATTTAGTAGGCTATTTTAGGTATGAATAAAAAAGTACATATTCTTATAAATCCAATAATCTCAACATTTTTAATATATGGTTTATTAATATTATGCGTTTTTATTCCTTCTTGGATTTCATCATTTAAGTTCAGCGAATATAAATGGATTTGGAGTTATGGAAATAGGCTAATTAAAGCTTTTGTCTACCTTTTGTTATTATGGTCTTTAATCTTACCTATGTTACTATGGTTTTAAACCAAATCTTGTTTAAAAAGAATTTGTTTTGGATTTTCTTAATATTCCTCCCAGTGGTTTACTTTATTGCTTTATTAGCGCTATCAAAATTTATTAATTAAAACTCCAACCTTTATAGCTACTTGAAGCTTCTAATTTGTGTTCAAGTGAATCTTCTAATTCTGGAAAAAAATCAATTCCCGTTAGTGCTTCAACTTCATCTACCGAAACAACAAACTCATATAACGGCATGTTAGAATTTTTATGAGGCATTAAAAAAGCAATCATCTTAGTATTTCCAGTATTATTATCAATCAACACTTTATAAAACTGATTTGGAACTGCGACATGTTCCTTCCCAATAGTTTTCAAATCCCCATTTAAAACGCCTCCCGTTACCACAAACACACCATCATTTTTGCTGGCCCAGTACCTTACTTTTTGTTCCAAAGTATTCCAAATACCTGAGTTAAAATCATGATTTTGAGGGCTAATATTACTTGTTAAAAAGGTTTCATCATGGGCAAATTGACTATACTTTTTGTCTCCGGCCGGACATAAATGGCCACGATCATATCCCGAATTTTTATAGTTTCGCCAACTAGCGGCACCCGTTTTTACGGCTTTGTCAATTTCAAAATAGGGTCTTTTATAATTAGAGTTGGTTAAGTGTGATTTCTTTAACTCATAAGCAACCCACTCCGCTTGTTCATGAGGTTCGCTGTAAGATAACGAATATCCTTCGTGGTGTATTATTTGACCTGTAGTACTTGTTGGGAGATAAAATTCATTAGTATTTTTTTTTACTGTTTTTCCCTCAGTTACAATATCAGTTTTTTCTTCTTCAACCAAAAAATGCTCGAAGGTATAAATCCCCAAAACAATTAAAATTGCTATTATGGAATATACAGTACGTTTATTCATTAATTTAAAACAAATTCTAATGGTTGACCAATGCAAGCATTTGGAAAACTGATACCTAAGAGTGCAGATATAGTTGGTACGATATCCGTTATTTCTGTTTTTTGAAAGGTTGACCCGTGTTTAATTCCTTTTCCAAAGAATAAAAGTGGTACATGAGTGTCATAATTTAATCCGCTCCCGTGTGTAGAACCTGTTTTACTATATGAAATATAAGCTGGATCTTCAACTATTAAAACATCTCCAGAACGTTTTTGATTGAACCCGTTTTGCAATAAATTTTCCACACCATCGAGAAAATGCACCGTACTCATTGTGGAGGCCGTATAAGCTTTATAAACATTTTTATAAGTAATAATTTCATTGACAATGGATTCTTGAACATCATCAAGATCTAGATCTAATGCTCTTATTCTCTCTCGGTTTAAAAATATTTGTTTGTTACTTATGTTTTCAATTAAACTATCGGTTTCAAAAGATTCCAACATAAATGCATTTAATTTCTTTTTTAAGGCCTCATTATCTAAATAACCAGCAGGTATTTTTACACTTTTTAAATATGATGGAACATCAATAGCTCCATGATCTGCTGTTAAAAAAACCGTGTAATTACCTTTACCTACTTCATTATCTAAAGCCTTCAAAAATCGTTCTAAATCTTTATCTAACCGAATGTATGTGTCCTCAATTTCCTTGGAGTTTACTCCAAAATTATGTCCAATATAATCAGTACTTGAAAAGCTCACTGTTAAAACATCCGTAACACTATCTTTCCCTAATTGTTCCGCTTTTATGGCTTCAATTGCAAAATCGGCAACAATACTATTCCCGTAAGGACTTGCTTTTAATATATCAAATCCCGCATTTTGTTCAAATAGCTCCTTCAAATCATAAGGAAATGTTGCTGATACTTTTCCTTTAAAACCGCCTTCAAAATTATTAAAATCAGATCCACTTTCAGTATATGTTGAAATATCATATAATGTATTCCAATCTTTTAAATATGACTGTGCAATTCCAGATGCATTAAAATCTATTACCCATTTTGGTAAACTTTGCATATAATATGTGCTAGTAATAAAATTACCTTCATCTTTACCTCTAAACCAATAGGCAGCATTTGCAGAATGACCAGCAGGCAAAACAGCTCCTCTATCTTTAATTGAAATACCAATACTTTTACCTTTTAATTGTGTAAACAATCTATTCTCGTCAGCAAAAGTTGTTGTTTTCATCCTGTGTGGAGACATACGTTCTAAATTAGAATCAGTACCAACGGCTAATACAGAATCATCTCCAGCACAATATACCATTCGTTTGGTTTCTTTATCATACCAATCATTAGCTATAACACCATGATATTTTGGAGTAGCTCCAGTAAATACTGAAGCATGTCCTGGCCCAGTGTAAGTAGGAACATAATTAAAATGATTGTTTTTGCAATTAAATCCTTCACGCATCATACGCTTAAAACCATCTTCCCCATATTTATTATAAAAACGCGTTAAATAATCATAACGCATTTGATCGACCACAATACCAACTACCAATTTTGGGTTTGAAGAATAACTTTTATTTTGATTTACAGAAACTTCATTTTGAGCTTTACAAGAAAAGCTTAACATAAGCACTAATATAATTAGAATAGATTTTTTCATAGAAGTATAAATA
>NZ_JABDMV010000038.1 GCF_013001275.1 Flaviramulus sp. | reverse complement strand
TTGTTAACATTTTAATTGTACTAGTCTTTTACAGTGGATTTGCTCAAGTAACTTTTGTAGTTGATAATATACCAAAGGAAACCCCAAAAGATGCATCCATTTTTATTTCTGGTGATTTTGAAGGCTGGACAGGTGGCCAAGAAAAATTCCAACTTAAAAAGCGGGATGGCGTTTATATGCTAACATTACCAAAAATATCTGGGCCAATACAGTTTAAATTTACACAAGGTTCTTGGGAAACAGTGGAATGCGATAATAAAGGCTTAACTATTGAAAATCGCAATTATGTTTTTAAAGAACCAAATGATACTATTAGCTTAGAAATAGCTAGTTGGGATAATTTAAATAAGATAGAGAAAATTTCAACAGCGGCAAAAAATGTTACCATTTTGTCAGATGACTTTTTGATGCCCGAGCTCAATCAAACACGCCGAATTTGGTTATATCTGCCCCCTAATTATGAAACGGCTAAACATAATTTTCCGGTGATATATATGCACGACGGACAAAATGTATTTGATACGAGCACATCCTATGCAGGTGAGTGGTCCGTTGATGAAACATTAAACAAATTATTTGAAGAAAAGGGTTTAAATTTTATTGTTGTTGGAATTGATAATGGCAACGACAATAGGTTAAAGGAATATTCTCCTTGGGAAAATGATAAATATGGCGGAGGAGAAGGAGACGCTTATCTCGAATTTATTGTAAAAACGCTAAAGCCATATATAGATTCGAACTATAAAACTTTAACAGATAAGAAGAATACTGCTATAATAGGAAGTTCAATGGGTGGTTTAATTTCATATTATGCAGGAATAAAATACACAGAGGTTTTTGGTAAAATTGGTGTATTTTCTCCATCGTTTTGGTTTTCGCCAGAAATTTATGAGTATTCAAAAACTCATGGAAATATTAATAATACAAAAATGTATTTCTTGGCCGGCAGTAAAGAAGGCGGTAATACCGCTATTCAAGAAATAAATCAAACGATAAAGGATATGTATCGTGTAATTGAAATTCTTAAAAATCAGAATTTTCCAGGTCAAAATATTAATTCTTTAGTTGTATTTGATGGCAAACACAATGAATACCTTTGGAGAAGCAATTTTGAAGAAGCCATTCTTTGGTTGTTTTCAGAAAATTAATTATCGCGCAATG
Source organism: Flaviramulus sp. (assembly GCF_013001275.1). Lineage (GTDB taxonomy): Bacteria > Bacteroidota > Bacteroidia > Flavobacteriales > Flavobacteriaceae > JABDMV01. The sequence goes on along the minus strand of NZ_JABDMV010000038.1, from coordinate 5,612 downwards.
CAAAAAAAGTTTAGCCTTTTAGTAATATTGGTAATTTTATTTAATTGTAATAAAAATATAGATTCAGTGCAAAATTTTAAAATCACAGAAAAACCTAAAAAAGCAGTTGTATATCAAGTTTTTACACGCTTATTTGGAAACACAAACACAAATAATAAACCATGGGGAACTATTGAGGAAAATGGTGTGGGAAAATTTTCTGATTTCACAGACAAAGCCTTAATAGAAATAAAGGATTTGGGCGTTACACATATTTGGTATACCGGTGTTCCTCACCATTGTGTTATTAGAGATTATACTGATTATGGTATATCTAACGACGATCCAGATGTGGTAAAAGGTCGCGCAGGATCTCCGTATGCAGTAAAAGATTATTATAATGTAAATCCTGATTTAGCAGATAATCCAGAAAAAAGACTCGAAGAGTTTAAGGCACTTTTAGTTCGTTCTCATAATGTTGGATTAAAGGTGATTATCGATATCGTTCCTAATCATGTGGCTCGTAATTATAAAAGTATTACTAATCCTGAAGGGATTGAGAGCTTTGGAGATTCAGATAATAAATCGGTGGTTTATGATGTAAATAATAATTTTTATTACAACCCAGGTGAAGCGTTTAAAGTTCCTGTATTTGAAAATGGTTTTAAGCCTTTGGGAGGAGATAACAACAAGTTGTCTGATGGTAAATTTGAAGAAAACCCTGCTAAATGGACGGGGAATGGATCGCGATTAAGTCAACCTAATTTTAATGATTGGTACGAAACCGTAAAAATTAACTATGGAATTAGTCCAGAAGGAAGAAAAGATTTTCATGAATTACCGCATGGATTTGAAAACGAAAATTATGAGGTTCATTTTCAATTTTGGAAAGATAAAACAGTTCCAAATTCCTGGAAAAAATTTAAAGACATTGCTTTGTACTGGCTAGAAATGGGAGTAGATGGATTTAGATATGATATGGCTGAAATGGTACCTGTAGAATTCTGGAGTTTTATGAATTCATCTGTTAAAATGAAGAATCCTGACGCGTTTTTACTTGCCGAGGTATATAACCCAGACCTTTATAGAGATTATATAAAAAGAGGAAAAATGGATTATTTATATGATAAAGTCCAACTTTATGATACTATTAAACATATAATGCAAGGCCATGGAAAAACCGATTATATTCCTGGAATACAAGATTATTTAAAAGATATAGAGCACAATATGCTTCATTTTTTAGAAAACCATGACGAGCAGCGAATTTCCAGTCCAGAATTTGCAGATAATGCTCAAAAAGGAAAACCAGCAATGGTTGTTTCAGCTACCATTAGCACATCACCAACCATGATATATTTTGGACAAGAAGTTGGAGAACCAGGGGCAGAAAATGCCGGCTTTGGGTCACCTTCAAGAACCTCAATTTTTGACTATATTGGAGTTCCAAACCATCAACGATGGTTAAACAACAAAAAGTTTGATGGTGGGCAATCTACAGACGAAGAAAAAGAGCTGAGAGATTTTTATCAACGTCTTTTAAACTTTACAATACAAAGTGAAGCTTTGATGGGTAATTATCAAGACATTCACCATTATAATAGAGAACAAAATCAAAATTATAATGATAAAGTATTATCATTTGTTAGATGGAGCGAGAATGAAAAACTCATTATTGTATCTAATTTTGATTCGGATAATCGCTGGGAGTTTAATTTAAAAGTTCCTGAAAATATTATAAAATTATGGAATTTATCTGATGGAAATTATAAAATAGAGGACGAAATTTACAACAAATATTCAGCTAATTTAGTTGTAAGTAATGGCCTTGGAAACGTTAATATTGCTTTAAATGCTTTAGAGTCATTTATTTTAAAAATTTAGTATATACCGGTATGAAAAAATTAATATTCTTTTTAATTGTAGCAATAACTTTTACAAGTTGTAGAACAAATAATAATGAAGAAATAATTCTAGAAAAAGCAAATACACCATTTGTTTGGGAAGGTGCTAATATTTATTTTTTATTGACAGATCGATTTAATAATGGGGATAGCTCTAATGATATTAATTTTAATAGAACCGATGAAACAGGAAAATTACGAGGTTTTGAAGGTGGTGATATTAAGGGTATAACTCAAAAAATTGAATCTGGTTATTTTACAGATTTAGGAATAAATGCTATTTGGATGACACCAATAGTAGAACAAATACATGGAGGCACAGATGAAGGAACGGGTGTTAGCTATGGTTATCATGGTTATTGGGCAAGTGATTGGACTGCTTTAGACCCTAATTTTGGAACAAAAGAAGACTTACATGAATTAGTGGAGTTGGCACATAAAAAAGGAATAAGAATTTTATTAGACGCCGTTATAAATCATACGGGTCCCGTTACAGAAATAGATACGCAGTGGCCAGAAGAATGGGTGAGAACTGAGCCTACATGTACATACCAATCATACGAAACCACAACCGCTTGTACATTGGTAGATAACCTTCCGGATATTAAAACTGAAAGTAATGAAGCTGTAGAGTTACCACCACAATTAGTTCAAAAATGGAAAAGTGAAAATCGATATGAGCAAGAAATAGCGGAATTGGATACGTTTTTTAATAGAACTGGTCATCCACGTGCGCCTCGATTTTATATTATGAAATGGTTAACCGATTATATTTCCGAGTTTGGTATTGATGGCTACCGAGTTGATACAGTTAAGCATACCGAAGAGTTTGTATGGCAAGAATTTAAGAAAGAATGCGACTATGCGTTTTCAGAATTCAAAAATAATAATCCAGAAAAAGTACTAGACGATAACAATTTTTATTTAGTAGGAGAGGTATATAATTACAACATCAGTTCAGGTAAGTTTTTTGACTTTGGTGATAAAAAAGTTAATTTTTTTGATGCTGCTTTTCATAGCCTCATAAATTTTGAATTAAAATGGAATGCCGCTCAAAAATCTACTGATGAGGTTTTTAAAAAATATTCAGATATTCTAAATTCAGAATTAAAAGGATATGGTACTTTAAATTATTTAAGTTCACATGACGACGGACAACCTTTTGATGCTCATAGAAAAAAGCCCATTGAAACAGCAACAAAGTTGTTATTATGTCCAGGTACATCCCAAGTTTATTACGGTGATGAATCTGCAAGATCGTTAGTTGTTGACGAAACTCAAGGCGATGCCACATTACGTTCGAATATGAATTGGGATGACATTCAAAATAATGTTAAAACGAAAGCAGTATTAAATCATTGGCAAAAATTAGGACAATTTAGAGTAAATCATCCGGCCGTTGGCTCCGGGATTCATGAAATGTTAACTCAACAACCCTATACTTTTTATAGAACCTTTGCAAAAGAAAATTTTGAAGATAAAGTCGTAATAGGTCTAGATTTATCAAAAGGTGAAAAAATTATTGATGTATCTCAAATTTTTAAAGATGGCACCAAACTGCATGACGCATATTCAAACCAAAGCGCAGAAGTAAAAGATGGCAAGGTTATTATCAATTCAACTTTTGATATTGTCTTGTTAGAAAAACAATAGAATAGGTTTAATCTTGAAATTTTTCTTTTTGTACTGAGCATAATTTTGTTACTTTTGGCGTCAATAATAAAAATCAATAAATAAAAAGCAAATGAAAATAATGAAATTTTTAAGCCTAGTAACATTAATTTTACTAGTTGTATCATGTAATAAAAATGGAGTTACAAAAAAACCAATAAAAACGGAATTAGATTCTGTTAGTTATGCAGTTGGAATGGATGTAGCTAAAAATGTAAAAGCTAGTTTTAGCGAATTTGATAATGATTTATTTATTCAAGGCTTTGCTAATGCATCAGATTCAACGGATATATTAATGGATGAAGCAAAAGCGCAACAACTTGTTAGAGCATACTTTCAGAAAAAGCAACAAGAAGATATGGCTAAAAAACAAGAAGAAGCTCAAAAAAATAAAGAAGAAGGCACTAAATTTTTGGAAGAAAACAAATCTAAAGAGGGAGTTCAAACTACAGATAGTGGATTACAATATATTGTATTAAAAGAAGGAACCGGAGCAAAGGCTGCTGCAACTGATAAAGTAAAATTACATTATCATGGAACTTTAATTGATGGGACTGTTTTTGATAGTTCTGTTGATAAAGGAGAGCCAATAACTATGGGTGCTAATCAATTTATAAAAGGATTTACTGAAGGACTTTTATTAATGCCAACTGGATCTAAGTATAAATTATTTATTCCTAGTGATATTGGATATGGCGCAAATCCAAGACCAGGAGGAGCAATCAAGCCAAATGCTACTTTGATTTTTGATGTGGAATTATTGGAGATCGTTAAATAATATAAGTTATTTATTTTTTCGAATTACAAAAAAGCAGGAAGTTAAACTTCCTGCTTTTTTGTTTAAAAGATTTTTATAATTGAATTAACAAATCAAGGTTGTAACTTTGCATTATTAAATAATGGAATATGAATCATAAAGCAGGTTTTGTAAATATTATTGGTAATCCTAATGTGGGTAAATCTACGTTGATGAATGCCTTTATAGGCGAAAAATTATCTATAATTACATCGAAAGCACAAACTACTAGACATAGGATATTAGGCATAGTTAATGGTGATGACTTTCAAGTTGTTTTTAGTGATACACCAGGTATTATTAAACCCGCTTACGAACTTCAAGAATCTATGATGGGTTTTGTGAAATCTGCTTTTGAAGATGCCGATGTATTGCTCTATATGGTTGAGATTGGCGAACAGGAATTAAAAGATGAAGCATTTTTTAATAAGATAACAAACTCTAAAATACCGGTTTTATTATTATTAAATAAAATAGATAATTCTAATCAGGAACAACTAGAAGCACAAGTACAATTATGGGCTGAAAAAGTTCCGAATGCTGAAATTATTGCTATTTCGGCACTTAAAGGATTTCAAGTAAAAGAAGTGTTTGATAGAATTATTGAATTACTACCAGAATCGCCACCTTTTTATCCAAAGGATCAATTAACCGATAAACCCGAAAGATTTTTTATTAATGAATCAATCCGAGAAAAAATTCTAATTCATTATAAAAAAGAAATACCATATGCGGTCGAAGTAGATACTGAAGAATTTTTTGAAGAAGAGGAAATTATAAGAATACGTTCAATCATAATGGTTGAGCGTGAAACTCAAAAGGGCATTATTATTGGACACAAGGGATCTGCATTAAAGCGGGTAGGAGTTGAGGCTAGAAAAGATTTAGAAAAATTTTTCGGTAAACAAATTCATTTAGAATTATACGTAAAGGTTAATAAAAATTGGCGAAGTAATCAAAATCAACTAAAGCGTTTTGGTTATAACAAATAACAAGCTTATTTGTTCTCTAATATCTCATTCATAAAATTATTTAAGCTACGCATGTCGTTTATACTGGAAGCTTTACCAAAACTGCCAATAAAGTATAGAGTAACCCAAATAAGGACCATAAAAATAGTGATACTTGCCTGAATCGTGAAATTTTGTTCTAAATTCCATTTAGTATAAGTCCATATTCCAAAAGCAATAAATAATCCAGCAATTAAAAAGTGAAGAAATATAAAAAGCGACCAAACTGTTGGGTTCGGACCAAATAATCCT